>NZ_JBQQCE010000257.1:0-13552 GCF_052245645.1 Streptomyces sp. KR55
CCTTCACGGCCCTGCCCACCGGCTACGCGCCCGCACCGGCGACGGTACCGACGCGTTAGCACCGACGGCGGCCCCTCCCGTACGCGGGCGGGGCCGCCCTCCGGCGCGGGCCACGCCGGGGCGCTGGCGGCCGGGCGAATCCGGGGAGTTGGACGGCATGGGGCGGCTCTCCTCGTCAAGGAAGTTTCCGGCACCCCGGGCAGTGGCAAGCAGGTCAACTCGATGGTCGCCGGCATCAACCTCGCCGTATTTCAAGAACACCGACAACCTCGACGGCGCCACCGAGTTCGTGAAGCTCATGACCAGCGACGGGGAGCAGAAGATCCTCAACACACTCTTGACAAGCACGTGGGGAAGACGGACGAGCAGCTTGCCCAGCGTTTGCGGGACCAAGGCGGCCCACCGACCAACTCGTGGCCCTATGGCAAGCCGTCGATCGGCAGCGCCTCCACTTTCACATCGGCCGAGCGGGCCCAGGAGCTGACTCAGCACAACATCGACGTGAACTCGAACAAGATCAAGGAGTGGCTGGGCCGCCCGCCGAGCGCAGCGAACGACGACCCCAAGCTGCCGATCGAAACCACCGCCCCGAACGGCGAATACAGTGGCCGCAGTGTGACCAAGCAGCCCAATGACGTGAATAACCAAGGGTTCAAGAACAAGGGGATGGACGCCGAGGCCATCGACGTGAAGGGCGTGAGAACCATCCTCAAATACGATGATTCACTCGACCCGCCGTTCGTTGTTCTGACGTCGATGCCGGAGCAGGCGTCACAACCGTAGAAACGCAGACGCACAGATGCCAGGAGTAGCCATCAGTTCCGATTGGTACCCCACGTCGATGACGTGGCAGGACGTCGACCCCACCACACATCCGTTCAATCCCGATCAGGCACTCGACGTGGTGCGTGACGTGGTGTCCTCGCAGGACCCCGAGTCGGGACGACCACGAGGGCTGTGGTCAACCAATTCGATTGCCCGCGGCCTTGCCGAGCACTACGGGTCGTGGGCGTTCGGCTGGTACAACGCGGTGGATGAATCCCCCTACTCCGGGGCGATCATCAGAGATCTTCCAGTCAGCGGTCTCGGCGCCCACGACCTGGAGCAGCAGGCACAGCGGTACACCAGCGCACTGCTCCAATGGCGCGCGTGGCTGGAGGAACTCGCTGCCTTCTTCGCGCAGTTCGCTCCGGGGCCGGACACCGACGAAGAAGAGGTACGGCGGCTGCGCGAGCGTGGTGTCGCGCCTCTCGTGACACTTGTTGTCGAGCGAACCGGTGCCGGTGAGCTGTGGCGTGGTCCGTGCGCGCAGGCGTTCGCGTGGTACCTGGAGTCGACCGGCATGTCTGCCGGGGAGGCGGAGGACTTGGCGGACGAAGTGGTGGACTCCGCTTTTGAGAGCTGGGTCGCCCCCGACGAGGAGGCGGTCGGCCGTGCCAGGGAGACCATTGGAGAGCACGGTGCGTGACGATCTCCAGAGCTGGCTCAGGGTACGCTCGCAGATCGCGTGGGAGCAGGCGTCCGAGGAACTGGTCGGCCCCATCCGAGGCCGGTGCGACGGGATCGACGTGGCCGCAGGCGCTCGCGACGAGCCGGGTGATACGGCGCGTGGAGATCGCATACGCGCAGCTTGGCGATCGGTCCGGGAGGACGCCGTGGCCGAGCGCTCACTCGGCTTCGATCTCATGACTGGGTGGCAGAAGCTGGTCCTCGGCCGTCCGGACGTCTCGTTCCGGACACTCCCTGCCTTCTCCAAGGGGGGACGCGAACGGTACGGCCTGCATGCCGGTACCCGTGAGCGGTTCGAGGAGTGCCTGGCGCAGGCCAGTGCCGCCGGTACGGACGTCCCTCTTCCCGCCCGCGCCGCCCGCGCCTACCTGGATGTGTGCTTCTTTCACCCGTTCGACGACGGCAACGGGCGCGCGGCCCTCCTCACGATGGCGTTTGTCCTGGCACGCGAGGATGTGTTCCTGGACGAGGTCGGCCCCGTGCAAGTACGGAGGTACGCAGATGATCCGGTGGGCGCACTCTCATTGGCCCGCCTGATCCACGTCCTGGCCACGGCAGCGGCACACCGCCGCCAGGCACGCACCCCGTACCCGTGAAGGGCACAGAGGCGCCGGATCGCTCCGCCCGGCGCGCGCCCGGGTCTCCGGCTCGGTCACCCGGGCGGGCTCGGCGGTCGTCACCGCAACCGTGCCGCTGGCCGAACTCTTCGGCTACGCGACCCGCTTGCGCAGTCGCACGCAGGGCCGCGGCACGTTCACGGCGCGGCCTACGGGGTACGCGCCGGCGCTGGTGACGGTGTCGGCCCGTTAGCGCCGACGGCGGCCCCTCCCGTAAGCGGGCGGGGCCGCCACTCAGGCGGCCCTTTGCCTCATCTGTCGGTGATCTCGGAGAGCCAGGCTGCGTCCTCCGTGCCCGGCGCACCGGGGCCCGGGTCGGGCAGCCAGCGCACCTCGCCCGTGCCGAGAGCGACCGTTGCCCGCGGCCGCATCGGCCCGTCGCCCCTGCGCGAGAGCAGGACGAGCTCCCAGACCGTCGCCGTCATGGCGTCGAGCCGGGCGGCACAGTCGGCGGCGACCCGCTGCGCATCCCGGGTCCGGCCCAGGGACAGATGCGGTGTGAAGCCCTTGGCGCGCCCACGACAGCGTGGGAACCGCTGCTGCAGAGCGCGGTACAGACCCGCCCACGGCGTCTCGCCGGCCGCCGCCGGGTCGAGCCACACGGTGAAGTACGCCCGGTGCCGGAAGGTGCGCACCCCGTTGAGCCGGGCGGTGAAGACCGGCGTCTCGGCCGCCGCCGCGGCCAGCAGCGGGGCCGCCCGCTCGAAGTCGGCCTCCGGCACGAAGCCGAAGAGCAGATTGACGTGCGGCGGCCAGCGGTGGATCTGCGGATCGTGATCCCGGCGGATGTCCTGGATCGGCGGCCACAGCTGCGCAGGCGGGATCCACGCCACCGCCGTGCGGGGCGTCGGGGATATGGCGAGGACGCCAGTGGGCTTGCTCCCGCCGAAGCTCGGGTCCGCTTCCACACCGTAATGGTCCGATACGTACCAGCCCTCCGGGGTGGGCGCATTACCCCGCACCCGGCCGGCGTCCGACGTGTCGATGCAGTCCACACCCGTGGCCCGGTCCCAGACCACCTCGCCGTCCGCCTCGATGAACACCACCCGGTGCCACGGGATGTCGCCCCCGGGCACGAAGGAGCGCAGCGGGATGCGCTTGGGGGCGTCCCCGCGCTGGCTGATCCCCAGCACGAAACGGGCCGGGTCGAACCGCGGGTCCCAGAGGACCCGGTGATAGATCTCGTCGCTGGTCCGCATCATGCCTCCTCTCCCTCCAGGGTGCGGCCGTTCATGTCCTCGACGGTCCCACGCGTCCGCTGCAATTTGCCTGTATCGCCGCTAAAATGCAGGCATGACCGCTCTGACGATCCGGGATGTTCCGGACAGCACTCTCGCCATACTGAAGTCCCGTGCCGCGCAGGCGGGCAAGTCGCTCCAGGCGTATGCGCTGGAAGTGCTGGTCGGTGAAGCCGCCAGACCCACGCTCGCCGAGGCCGCTGCCCGTGCCGAGGCCGAGGCCAGTGCAAGCCTGAGCCCATCGGACGTGCTGGCCGCGATCGACGACGCAAGGGCGGGCCGATGATTGTCGTCGACTGCTCGGCGCTCGTCTTCTTCCTCACCGACGAGGGCTCCATCGGGCACCGGGTCCGTGAACGTGTCGCGAAGGAGGACCGCCTCGCTGCACCTCACTTGATCGATTACGAGATCATGTCCGCTTTGCTGGGCCTGGCGCGCGGTCGGCGCGGTGGAGAGCCCAAGCTGAACGAAATACAGCTGCGCAAGGCCCTGGCGACGTACCGCGACCTGGCGATCGACCGGCATGAGACGTTGATCCTCTGGGAGCGCATCAAGGGCCTGTCGAGCAACCTGTCCGCCTACGACGCCCAGTACGCCGCCCTGGCTGAGAGCCTGGGCGTGCCGTTGATCACCAGTGATGCCAGGATCGGCAAGAGCGGCGCAGCGCGCTGTGAGATCGAGACGTTCGCGGCATCTCCCTGACCATCGTGTCAGCGGCCCCAGGGTTCGGTCGTGATCCGGCTCTGGGGGCGCTACTGCTCGTCGCCGTCCGCCAAGTCGTTGATCAGTGGCAAGAGGAGCGGGTGGACCGAGAAGCCGGACGCCCGCATCTCGCCCGGCTCGTACGTATACCGGTAGAGATTCTGCAGCGCATTGGCGTCCGGGGCGACCAGGCCGCCAGTCAGCACTGTTGTGAAGTCCTCGGTTGTCGAGGTCCGGAGGCCTCGAAGTCGTCGAACAGGCCGCGGCCGTCAGCACCCGGTGTCGTGTCACTCACCCATGCCCCCCTCTGCCCTGCGTGCGCTGGGACTTCGTGCTCCACCGCGCCCGTGGTGTCGGTATCGCTTCCGGCGCGGCCGCGGTGGGGCACAGGGGAGTTTCGCCATCAGTGAGCGCGGGTGGAACGGGAATCCAGCTCCGTCCACACCGTCTTGCCTCTCGGCAGATACGGCTCCGTGCCCCAGGGGTCGGCCAGCGCGGCGACCAGAAGCAGACCGCGGCCGGACTCACCGTCCGCGCCCGGATCCGCCGGTGGCGCGGGCATGTGGTCGCTGCGGGCGTCGGTGACTTCGACGCGGAGCGTGCTGGTCGCGGTGTCGAGGGTGAGGGCGAGCCGGAAGTCGCGGCCTCGCACCTGGCCATGGAGTACGGCATTGGCGGCGAGCTCGGCGACGATCTGTTCGACACGTTCCGTGACGGCGGGTGGGACCTCCCAGGCGCGGAGCTGCTCGGCGGCGAGCAGCCGGGCGAGACGGGCGCCGCGCCGGGTGGAGGAGAGCAGCTGAGAGAACGTACCTACGGTAGCGGGGAGTTGAGGGACGGTTGCGTTCATGGGTGCCACGGTGGCGGGCGCGCGGGGCGCTTACCAGCACCGAGGTCCGTACGTTCGGTCAGCGTACGGGCACAGTCGGTGGACAGTACGCGGATCTTGACGTCACTCTGGGTGAGATGAGCGCGGGGAGCACGCACACGCACCGGGAGGTGGCCGCGTATGACGAGCGGCGACGTTGATGTGACGGCAGCCGACTGGGAGCGGGAGCCCGACCCGTCGGACAGCCTGCGGACCTTCGGGGCCGTCGTCCAGGCCCTGCGCGAGCACGCCGGGCTCAGCCGGGCCGACTTCGGCACGCGAGTCCGGTTCTCCAAGCACACCGTGGAGTCGGTGGAGTTGGTGCGCCGCATGCCGGACGAGTCATTCGTGGAGCGGGCCGAGGAGGCGCTAGGCAACACGGGCGCCCTGCGGAAGGCGGCCAGGCACCTGACGCGGGGGGAGCCGGGGCTGGCTGCTTGGTTCCGGCAGTGGGCGCGGCTGGAGAAGGTGGCCGTGAGCCTGTGTACGTACGAGTGTCGGCTGGTGCCGGGGTTGTTGCAGTCGGAGGGGTACATGCGCGCGCTCTGCGACAACGACATCCCGCCTCTAACGGACGGCGAGTTGGAGGCCACGATCGCGGCGCGCTTGGAGCGTCAGCAGCTTCTGTACGAAAGGCCCAACACAACCTTCGACTTCATCGTTGAGGAAGCCGTCTTCATGCGCCGCCTCGGGGGAGTAGCGGTCACTCGTGAACTCCTCGACAACGTCCTTGCACTCAGTGCTCGGAGGAACGTCACGCTGCAGATCATGCCTGCCGACAGTGAGTACCACGCGTGCCTTGCCGGACCCGTGCGCCTGCTGGAAACTCCGGACTGCCGACGGCTCGCGTACTCCGAGGGGCAGGAGAACGGCCGCTTGATCGCTGATCCAAAAGAGGTCGGCAGGATCCAGATGCGCTATGCGAGACTGCGTTCGCAGGCCCTCTCTCCGAAAGACTCCGCGGGTCTGCTGGAGCGGATGCGAGGAGCGCTATGACCACGTCTGAGCTCGACTGGTTCAAGTCCAGCTACAGCAGCGCCCAGGGCGACGACTGTGTGGAGGTCGCCCTCACCGAAAATGCCGTCCACGTAAGGGACTCCAAGGACCTCACGCGCCCCCACTTCGCGGTCGCGCATGAGGGATGGTCCCGGTTCTTGGCGTTCGTGGCGGACGCCTGAGCGGTGCGTACGTCGGCGGCGTTGCGGCCGCCGCGGACGGTGATTGGTAGATCTGTGCCAGCTCCGGAGCCCGTGACCAGGCACGACCGGAGGCGGGAGGGGCACGGATCCGCCAATCGTGGAGCGGGAGCGCTCGGGTCCGCAGACAGCGGGCGTCACCGTAGTTCGGAGTGCCGCCGCAGCGCCATGCGCCAGTACATGAACAGTGCCTCAGACAAGGGAGTCGGCCGGTCCAGGTTGAAGAGGACCTGCCGGTAGAGCGGATGCGGCCGGTCAGCGCCGTGCGCGGTGACCAGTGCGGACAGCAGCGGCCTGTCATCCGGTGTTTCGCGGTCCGCCTCGACCAGTACGGCGACCTTGTCGTCCGGGTGGAGAGCCGCGAGAGGAGCTCCGATCCGCAGAGCCAGTTCACCCCAGGTCGTCGTATGCCCCGCACGCGCGGTCCTGCGCAGCGCGACGCGGACGGCGACGGCGTGGCCGCGAATCTCCGACAGCGTAAGGCGCTCGGTGATCCGTGCCAGGTGTTGCCGCCAGCGCGCGATGTCGCGGAGCTCCTCCGCTGCCAGCTCCTCTCCGATCTCTTCGGCGAGTTCCTCGGCGCTCCGGAGAACGCGGCGCAGCTGGTCCGGATGGAGGTCGTCTCCCGCGCGGTTGAGCTGATCGACGAGCGCGGACAGGCGCTCCCAGGTCTCGTGCAACTCGTCGCCGCGCTGGTCCACCAGCCAGTCCGTGAGGCCCTGCACGGTCTCGTGGGCGTCCGTCGACCAGGCCTCCTGTTCCGCCAGGAACAGGTTCTGCTCGAAGGCATCGAGATCGCCGGCATGCCGCGCCTCATGAGTCAGGTCGAGCAGCGCGTCGAAGGTCGCGCGGCGGCGAGCGGAGGCAGAATCGGCCCGCCACGAAGCGATCCGGTCCGATGGGCGGCTCTGGGCTTCATGGCTTGGGAGAGAGGGTGGGTTCGCCGGGCCGCTCCTGCTGTAGGCCGCGTGGGCGCGGCGGCGCTCGCGGTCCCAAATGCCGAGCAACTCGGCGTCTGAGAAGTCCTTCGTCCAGCCGAGTCCGCGCAGCACCTCTCTGAAGAACGGAGCTGGGCCACCGCCCCGCCCCTTGATGAGGGCGGACAGGATGGGCTTTCCGGGTGTCCGGGGCTGCTCGACCTGGACGAGCAGCTCCCGCCACCGCTCCACGGAGAATTCATGGTCGTGGAGGGACGCTCGCCTGCACAGCGTTGCCATGGTCACGATGTTCTTGCTCCGCGCTGCGTTTTCCAGCGTCGCGCGGAAGGACGTGACGAGGTCGGCGTCGGGCGGAAGCGGCTGTTCCCGGGGCGACGGATCGTGAGTGTGGCGGGAGGTCGGCCGCTGTCCGTTTTCCGCTGGGTAGTGGTGTCGGCCTGGATGCGGTGCAGCGCCCTGGCCTCGATCAGCCAAGTGCCATCGCTGTCGGGGGAGAGGGTGGCGCCCATGGGCAGGTACGCGTGATGGACGTCGGGCGTTTCCGCGTGGGCAGGGAGGGACAGGCGGGCGTTGACGCGTACGGAGATGTCGAAGAAGCGGTGTGTGTCGGTGGCGTGGGACAGCGCGGCGTCAGTGATGAGGATGGAGGCAGGGGTGAGCGGTAGGGCGGACGCGGGAAGGGCCGGCGTTGCCGGGGCGGCGTGGCGCGGAACGATGCCGCTCGGCGTGTGGAGCAGGCCCGGGGTGACGATGCCTTCGGGCGTGAGAGAGCATTCAGACAGAGACGTCCATTCCACGGGCCGGTCCGGAAACTGGGTTCCGATCTCCACCTCGCGGGTCGCACCCAGTGACCGGCACTGCACCCGGAGGGCGTAACCCTGCCGATCGAGCTGCCAGTTGGCGAGGAGACTGTCGGGTCCGAACAACCAGTCGAGGCCGGCGTGCCGGGCCCGGAGCTCTGCGTCGGACTCCTCCCACTCCCGCTTGGATCGCCGGGCGAGCTGAACACGTACCAGTCGGCGCCCTGCCTCGTACGACACGTCGATGACGTCACGGACTTGATGGCCCTTGGGCTTGTACACGGGCTGAACCGCCCGCTGTTTCTGCCGCTTCAGCCAGTCGGCGATGGCCCGTCCGATGTAGAGGTGGTCGGCGCTGGCCTCGTCTCCCTCCGTGCGGCGGCAGTTGACTGCTGCCGACACATGGGCAAAGTGGCACTTGCGGTCCCGGTACTGCTTCGGGGACAGCCTCTGGCCACAGCCGCCGAGGAGCGTTCCGCAGAAGAAGGCGCGTTGGGGGTAGCGGGAGATGAACGCGCCGAATTCGTCGGCGTCCATGGGGAGGTACACCGGCAAGTCCGATCCGGCGTGCCCGGAGACGGCGGTCTGGACCTTGCGGGTGTCTTCTTCTGCGTTCGGCATGGGGTAGCTCCGGGCGGGGCGGATCGTACGTGCAGGGCGGGCGGCGTGGGGCCCGAGGTCGTTGGCCAAGGCGACTCGCTCGACGTGGCGACCTTGACGGGCACGACAACGTGGGCTCGCTCAGCGGGCTGGGCGTCAGGGGCCTTGGCTCGGGTGGTGAGCGTGGCGTGCCCCGTACGTGAGTTGCACGTGCATGCAGAAGGCGACCAGCGGGATTGTGAAAAGGTTGCACGGAGCTGCGGGGAAAATGTGCTCCCCCCGGCTAAAGCCGGAGCCGTCGGGCCGCGGAACGGTAGTCCGATTGCCGGCATCGCTTCCCGCTGTCAGGCTCCTGCCCATGCCAACTTTCACGGCTCCCGACGGCACCACCCTCGCGCCGACGAGTACGACGTGGCGGCACCGCCACGGGTGATGGCGGAGTACGCGGGGCTGTTTCCGCGCGAATGGTTGTTCAAGCACTGGTCCGCCGTCGCGCCGCATTGTTCAGTGCCGCGATCGGGCTGCTGAACAACGGTGTACGGCGGTGTGATTGATGCCAAGGGGGAGCCCGGGGCGGCGCGGAGCGCCAGCGTTCGTGTGCCGCGCCGCCCCGCCCCACCCGGGCCCGCGCCCCCACACCCGCATCCGAAGGAGAACGCCGATGACCCCTGACGAGGCCCGCCGGCCCGGGAGCGTGACCCTCGCGGTGATCCTGTTGATCCTGGGGACGTTCGTGGCGGCCGTGGCGGCGTCGTCCGACCCGGGCGTGCAGAACCTGACGGCCGGGCTCGTCCTTGCCTGCTTCTGGTTCGGGATCCGGGCCGGCCGCGGACGGCGTACGGCCCGGACCACGGTGACCTGTCTGACGGCGGTCACGCTGGTGTTCGCCACGCCGTTCGCCCTCGCCGACCCGCTCTACGGGGGCACCACACTTCTCCTCGCCGTCGCGCTCGCGGTGCCCGGCGTGGTCCTGCTGTACACGCCCAGAGCCGAGGCCTACGTCCGCGCCCGGATGGATCTCCTGCACGCCAGCCGGGCCCTGAGCGACGACTGATACGAGCCGGCGTACACCGAGCACCGAAAAAGGGGGTCAGGATCATGGACGAGCCGGCGTACGCCGCGGACGAGCCGCCCGAGGTCCGGGCGGAGCGCGACCCGGTGGCCGTCGCTGTCGGCAACGCATCGTTGCTGGGCGTTGGTTATCTGCTGATGGGGCGCCGGGGGCTGTTCCTCGCCTCCGGCACGGTCACCGTCGCGCTGGTGTGGACGGTCGCGTCGGTCGCGGAACCCTGGTGCGAGGTCGTGCTGCTGGTGTGGTGGCTGCTGGTCGTCGCACACGGGTGGCTGCTGGCGCGCGGGGCGCAGAACCGAATGCGCCGCGGGCAGCAGGACCCGGCAACGCGAGCTCAGTTGCATCCCGCACTGCCGGGGCAGCGGGGCCCGGCACGGCTCGGGCAGTGGTTGCGCGCGCTCGCCGTGACGGTTCCGGTGCTGCTGGTCGTCGGGCTGCTGCGGTTCGACGCGCACGCGATAGAGGACCGTGTCACCGAGGCGCGCGAGAGCGGCGACTGCGTGGGCGTCGTGTCCGCCCAGGAGCGCGTGTGGTTCGGCCACCGACTCGCGGGTGCCCCGTTGGCCGACCGCGGTGACGTGGCCGTCGCGGCCTGCGGGCGGCTGGACGAGGCACGGGCCGAGCTGTCCGCGGGGCTCCGTGACGCCGATGTCGAGGCGCTCGGAGCGGGGTACCGGATTCTCGCCTCGCTTCTCGAAGAGCCGGGCAACGAGCAGACGGTCGAAGCCGCCCTGGACGATTTTCTCGGTGGTCTGCCCACGGACGACGCGTGCGAGACCGTACGGGTCACCGACTGGCTCCGCGCCCGCGGGGACGGCCCCGACCTGCTGGACAGGTCGTCTGCCGTCGCCACCCGGGCCGCGCCGGCCGCCCTCCTGGACTGCGGCGACGACCTCCTGGGCAAGCAGCAGTGGCCGCAGGCGCGGTCGCAGTACGAGCAACTCCTCGACGAGCACCCGGACGACACGCGCACGAAGCAGGCCCGCGGCGGGCTGCGGAAGGTCACCTTGGGCCTCCAACTCGACCACCTCCGCGAGCTGGTGAACAAGACCGGCAGCGCGACGAGCGGGTACTGCGCGGACCCGGCGAAGTACAGCGGCGCCCCGGCCTACCGCAAGGGGGCGAACCGCGCGCTGTTCCTGGGGGACGACGAGTACCCGGACAAGCTGCCCGACCGCTGGAAGGCACAGATCCCGGACGAGGCCGCACTGATCGTGTGCGTGGGAACCGAGAGCTTCGGAACCGCCGTGGAGACGTGCCCCTACCGGGACGCCGACTCCGGCGGGCCCACCAGGAACGTCACGTTCCACAAGATCCGCGTCCCGGTGAAGGCGTACGAAGTGCGCACCGGAAAGCTCGTGGCCGACCGCAGCGTGCAGATCGACGGTACGAGTTGCCCCTACTTCCTCACCTACTACGGCGTCGTTCCGACCTCGGACTGGGTCGAGCCGTCCGCGTCCGACGTGCGCGACGCCTTCTCATCGATCGTCAACCGCTGAACGGACAGCCCATGCCTGCCCCATCCTGGTTCCCGACCCGCCTCGCCCTCGCCGTCGTCCTGCCCGCCGTGCTGCTCGCCGCGGCAGGGTGCAGCGACGGCACGCCCGGCGCCGACGACGGCGCGGACGGCACGCGAAAGCCCCGCTCCGGTCCGTCCGCGTCCCCGTCGAGCCCGAGCCCCTCGAGCCCGACGCCCACCCGCGGTCCGGTCAGTCCCGTCGGCAGCTGGACGCTGAGCCAGAGCGATTCCGGCTCCCTCTTCTACGTCCTGACCGTGCGCAAGAACAAGGAGCTCAGCACGCTGGGCCGCCCCCGGGGCGTGGGGAGCGGGAGCGGTACCGACCTCTGCTTCGGAGACCTCACCGCCGGGCCGGACCCCTACAAGGTGAAGATCACGTGCGTCAACACGGCGGACCTGAAACCGGGGCGCCCGAAGACCGACGTGTTCGAAGGCACGGCCGTCATCTCCGCGGACCCGATCCGTGGCGAGGACACGTTCGTGATCACATGGAATGACGGAGCGATGGACCACCTCACGAAGACGGGCGGCGACGACTGGTGATCATGCCTCGGACTTAATGCATATGATGTGCAAGTGCGTGACTACTGCATCAGGATCGCGGAACCCGCAGACCTCGACGGCGCCCGAGCCGTCATGCTCGACACCGTCTACCGCGACTTCGGGACCGGATACGTGCCCCGCCGGCACGGCGACATCATCGACCCGGCCGCCGCCTATCTCGTCCCCGCCCGCCACACCCTCCTCGTCGCGGTGGACCAGAGCGACGGCAGCGTGGTCGCCACCGCCGCCCTCGACTCCCGTGGCCCGGCCTGTCCGCCCAACCCACGGGACGTCGCCGAGCGTTTCCCCTCCGGCGAGACCGCGCAGCTGCGCCGTGTCTACGTGCGCCCCGAGCACCGCCGCCGCGGGCTCGCCCGACGGCTCGTGGACGCATTGGTCGCCTTCGCCGAGGCCGACGGCGGATACCGCTCCGCGTATCTGCACACCGATCCTGCCGTGCCGGGCGCCGAAGGCTTCTGGCGGTCGTGCGCCAAGGTGGTGCACGACGAGCGGGAGGATCCCGGCGGCGGGCAGGGGATCGTGCACTTCGAGATTCCCCTGGGGCGGTGACACGCGTGCGCTCCTCCCGACTGGTCACCTCCGTGCTGCTCATACCGCTGCTCGCCGGCTGCTTCGCCTCCGGCGGCGACACCGGCTCCTCCGGTGACGACAAGGACGGTTCCCGGCTGCGGGTCGCGCTCGCCTTCCCGCCCGCCGAGAACCTCTCCCCGTACGGTGCCGATGCGACCATCCTGAGCCGGCTCGGCGTCACCGAGGGTCTGACCGCCCTGGACGCCAACGGTGCCGCAGCGCCCGCGCTCGCCGCCTCCTGGCAGCGCAAGGACGACCGGACCTGGCTGTTCACCCTGCGTGAGGCCACCTTCCAGGACGGCACCGACGTCACCGCGAAGGCGGTCGCCGCCTCCCTCACCGAGGCCACCGAGGCCAAGCCCGAACCCGCCGCCCTCTCCGGGGTCACCCTCACGGCCATGGCCGAGGGCAGCAGTGCCGTGCGGATCACCACCGGCGATCCCGATCCCGTACTGCCGCTGCGGCTCGCCAGTCCCAGCCTCGCGGTTCTTTCGGCGAAGGCCTACGAGGAGAAGGACCGGGTCGACCTCGTCGGCACCGCCACCGGGCCCTTCGAGCTCACCAAGGTCACCGGCAGCAGCTCCGCCACCCTCGACCGCTACGACGACTACTGGGGCGGCCGCGCCCAGGCCTCCGGCATCGACGCGAAGTTCATCGCCGACGGCACCGCCCGCGCCGCCGCCCTGCGCACCGGTGACATCGACATCGCCGAAGCGGTGCCCGTCTCGCAGGCCGCGAGTCTCGACGAGGGCGCCGGCCGGGAGACCGCGACCACCCGCACCACGAGCCTGCTGCTCAACAGCAAGTCTGGTGTGTTCAAGGACGCGAAGCTGCGGGCCGCCGCGCGTGCCGCCGTCGACACCTCCGCGCTCGCCGACGGTGTGTACGAGGGGCACGCCGATGCCGGTGTCGGCGTCTACGGGCCGGCCGTGACCTGGGCCGAGGGCAAGCGGCAGCAGCCCGTGGGGCGGGCGCGGGCCGCGCAGCCCGACGGCACGTCGATCACTCTTGCCACGTACGACAACCGGCCCGAACTGCCGGAGGTCGCCCAGGTGCTGAAACAGCAGCTGGAGAAGGCCGGGTTCAAGGTGACGCTGGAGGTGCGCGAGTACTCGCGGATCGAGAGTGACGCGCTGGCCGGCAAGTTCGACGCCTTCGTGCTCGCGCGCAACAGCCTGGTCGACACCGGCGACCCCGTCGCCGTCCTCGCCGGCGACTACACCTGCGACGGCGGCTACAACCTGGCGCTGTTGTGCGACAGGAACGTCGACCGCGCCGTCGCCCAGGCCGAGGCCACCTCCGCGACCGCCGAGCGGTAGGACGCCGTCGTGGCCGCCGAGGCGCGGATCCTCGGCACCG
>NZ_JBQQCE010000258.1:0-13498 GCF_052245645.1 Streptomyces sp. KR55
GCCTGAGCCACGGCCGCCTGGTCGGAGCCCGCGGCAAAAACGGTCCCGGAAGGCTCTCCGCCCCCCGACTCCGGCACGCCGCCCAGCGCCTCCCCCGCGCCCGCGGACGACGTCCCCTCAGCGGCCGGCCACGTCTGCGCGGCGTACGCCCCGCTGTGGCCGGAGGCCCCCACGGCCTCCGTCGCGAGTCGGGTCACCGCGGCCTGTGCGGCGCCCACCGGCTCGGTCTGGTGATGTGTGGTGGGGACAACCGTTTCCGCAGGCGTCGCCTCTGCGCCGACCGGCGTCTGGGCAGGGGCCTGGCCACCCCACGGCACCGCGCCCTGCGGGGACGTCTCGCGCACGCGAGGGACGTCGAGGTACTCGGGGCCGGAGGTCGGCGGGCTCGGCCGGCGCGCCGGCGCGCCCGCGGGGCCGCGGTCGGCGAGGGAGCGGACCGGGCTCGCGGAGGCGTCGGGGATCGGCGGGCCGAGGTGCAGCGGGCGCCGGTGGGTCGACGGCGCGGCCGGGGTCGACGGCGGGGTCGGGTCGGGCAGCCGGACCCCGCCGAGGTCGACCGCACCGCTGTCGCGGCCGGACATCTAGTGCGCGTCGGGTTCGTGGACGGCCTCGACGACCGGCTCGGGCGGGGGCGGGGCCACTTCGTTGCCCCAGGCGCCCTGGGCGCCGGGGAGGAGCAGGTCTTCGTCTTCCGCGGGCGTCTCGGAGAGGTAGGTGTACGCGCCGGGCGCGGGGACGCCCGGCTGCTCCACCATGCCTGCGTTCTCCGGCAGCCCCTCGCCCGGGACCTGGCCGGTGTCAGTCATGCGTACCCCTCGCCCATCGGTTGATGCTCCTACGACCAGCTCACCCGGAACGGCGCACCGACCGCCCCGTAGTGAAGAACGAGCGTGCGTGCCCAGCGGCACGAACGACCCGCCGGAAAAGGCGACAAAGCCATTCAGTGGCATTGTCGCGGTCGTCCCTCCGCCACGTCAGCCTGATCCGCGACGGCCCGCTGTGGACTGCGCCACGTTGCGCGTCCTCCGGTTCTGCCGTACCACACCCCACCCAAAACGGGTGCGTTTTCCGGACATTGACCGACGAAGCGTCGGGCGTCCGAGTGCGGTACAACGATCGGCCAGCCTACCGCGCGCGGTACGACAACCGGATCACGGGGAGCGGTCCGGCAGGCCCACTCGTCGCCCGACCACCACCCCTCAGCGAGGAGCGTCCCGCCGCCCCAGATCTCCGGCGAGCAGGAACGCAACGCTCCGCTTCTTCTCCGTCCAGGCCCGGGTGTCGAGTTCCATGGACTGCAGGAGGGCGCACTCGACTGCGTAGCCGTGTTCGGTGAGGTCCCGGCCGACGAGTTCGGCCGCGTCGCGGGTGCCGGCGTGGGTGACGATGCGCTGCGGGCGGCGGTCGGCGACCGCGGAGACCACGGCCGCTCCCCCGCCGCCGACCCGGACGACGTCCGGTTCGGGCAGGTTCTCCAGGACGTGCGGGGCGGTGCCGTGGACGATCTGGAGCTGGACGCCGAAGCGGCGTGCGGCGGCCTCGGTGCGGGCGCAGGCGCCGGGGTCCCGGTCGACGGCGATGACGGCGGCGCCGGCCCGGGCGGCCTCGGTGGCGAAGGCGCCGCTGCCGCAGCCGATGTCCCAGACGAGGTCGCCGACGCGGGGTCCGAGGCGGGCGAGTTGGGCCGCGCGCAGCGTTTCGGTCTCGCCCTCGCCGAGCCGTCCCTCGTACGCCTCGGCGGGCAGGGTCCAGCCACGGGGGCCCGCGCCCGGGTCGCGGCCGGCGATCCAGCCGCCGCCGTCGCCCGCACCGACCGGGCCGGCCGGGCCGCCGATGACGATGACGACGTTGGGGTCGCGCCAGGTGTGGTCGGCGGCCTTGTCGGACGTGACGACGGTGACCTGCTCGCGTCCGGTGCCGAGTTCCTCGCAGATGACGAAGGTGCGGTGGATTCCGTCCAGGAGCAGGCCGAGTTCGGCGGGGCCCGCGCCGGGTGAGGTGAGAACCGCGACCTTGGTGTGGGCCCGGCATACATTCACCGCACGTCGCAGGGTGCGGCGGTGTGCGACGACCACCTGGGCGTCGTCCCAGGGCATTCCGGCACGGGCGAACGCGGCGGCGACCGAGGAGACGGCCGGGACGACTTCGACCTCCAGGCCGAACTCGGGCGCCCTCAGGGTGCGTACGACACCGAAGAAGCCGGGGTCGCCGTCGGCGAGCACGACCGCGGTGCCGCGGTGTGCGGCGATACGGCGGGCGGCGAGGGCGACGCTGCCGAGGCGGATGCGCTCGGCGGTGCGAGGCACCTCGGTGAGCGCGAGGTGGTGGGCGGCACCGGCCACCAGGGTGGCGGCGCCCAGGGCGGCGCGTGCCGCGGCGGTCAGCGGAGAGCCGTCCCAGCCGATCACCGTGACCCGGTCGGCCATCGTCGTCAGTCTCCAGGGTGTTTGCGCAGGTCGTCGGGTGCAGCCCGCGGGCAGGCGGGTTCCGTGAGAGTACCTGGTGGTCGCGGGACGCGCCGGGGCGCGGTCGCCCGTGACATCAGTTCCAGTCCGAGTACGACGTGAAACCGCCGGTGTCGGCCAGTTGCTCGGCCGCGCCCTCGAGGTCCTCGGGCAGCAGGCTCCACACGATGTAGTCGGTGCGCACCTCGGTCCAGGTGTCGTCGGCGGTGCGGGTGCGCGCTATGCAGGCGCCGCGCAGGACACCCTCGCTGATGCAGCCGATCTTCTGGGCCACCTGCTGCGAGGCGGTGTTGTCGGCGGCAGTGCGCAGTTCGATGCGTTCGAACTTCTGGTCGCCGAGGAGCCATTGCGCGGTGGCGAGCGCGGCCTCGGAGGCGTAGCCCTCGCCGCGCGCCCAGGGGGCGACGATGTAGGACATCTCGGTGGAGCGCACATGCCAGTCGGTGCAGGCAAGCCGGATGACGCCGACCAGGCGCTGGGTGAGGAACTCGGTGACGGCGAGGGCGAGGCCGCGGCCGGTGCTGCGCTCGGTGGGGGCGTACGCGGTGATCCAGGTGTGTGCGTCGTCCTCGGTGAAGGGCTGGCCCACGTCGGTCCAGGCGATGACCTGCTCGTCGTTCATCATCTCGGCCAGGGCGGGGACGTCGTCCTCGTCGAAGGGGCGCAGCACCAACCGCTCCGTGCTGATGGAGATGTTGGGGAAGGTGCTCGTCATGACGCCGCTCCGTAGCCTTCGAACCGTCAGGGCCTGCTGAACTGCCCAGCATGCAGCATGAAAGCACCGAACCGCACCACGGGGTCCTCTCCGGGTGAGGGAGGGGACCCCGTGCGGCGCGGGACCGTCAGAAGGAGGCGATCACGGAGCCGTCGTACTCGTCCTCGATGAACTTCTTGACCTCGGCGGAGGTGAGGAGTTCGGCGAGCTTCTTCACGCGCGGGTCGTCCTCGTTGCCCTCCTTGACGGCGAGGAAGTTGCCATAGGGGTTGTCCTCGGCGGACTCCAGGACGAGGGCGTCCTCGGCGGGCTTGAGGTCGGCCTCGATGGCGTAGTTGCCGTTGACGACCGCGGCGTCCACGTCGTCGAGGGAGCGCGGGGTCTGGGCCGCCTCCAGCTCCTTGAACTCGAGGTTCTTCGGGTTCTTGGTGATGTCCGCGGGGGTCGCTTCGTTGCCCACGCCGTCCTTGAGGGTGATCAGGCCGTTGTCGGCGAGCAGCTTCAGCGCCCGCGCCTCGTTGACCGTGTCGTTCGGGACGGCGATGGTGGCACCGCTCTTCAGGTCGTCGGCGCTCTTGATCTTGTGGGAGTAGAGGCCGAGCGGCTCCAGGTGGACCGTGACGACGGGCACGATGTGGGTGCCGTTCTTCTTGTTGAAGTCGTCGAGGTACGGCTGGTTCTGGAAGTAGTTGGCGCCGACCGAGCCGTCCTCCGTCGCCGTGTTCGGCGTGACGTAGTCGGTGAACTCCTTGACCTCCAGGTCGAGGCCCGCGTCCTTCGCCAGGTTGTCCTTGACGAAGGTGAGGATCTCGGCGTGCGGGGTGGGGCTCGCGGCGACGACCAGGGGGCCGTCGGCGTCGGCGGAGCCGGAGCCGCTGTCGGAGGAGCCGCAGGCGGTGAGCCCGAAGGTGAGGGCTCCGACGGCGAGGGCGGCGGTGGTGATCTTGGCGGTGTTACGCACGAAAAGTGCCTTTCCTTATGGGTGGAGCGACCCCGTCCTGGGTGTGACGGGGAGTCTGAGAGGTGGTATGCAGCTGCCTCGGAGGTTTACGCGACCTTGCTGACGTCGGCCGCGGTCGGCTCCTTCGCCTTCAGCAGGCGGAGCTTGGGGCCGGGGCCGGAGCGGGCGCCGCGGCGGTGCAGGGAGCGGGCCGCGTAGTCGCCGGCGAACTGGATGAGCGCAATCACGACGGCGAGGAGCGCCACGGTGATCCACATCAGCCCGGTCTCGAAGCGCTGGTAGCCATAGCGGACGGCGAGGTCGCCGAGGCCGCCGCCACCGACGGTGCCGGCCATGGCCGAGTAGCCGATGAGGGCGATGACCGTGGTCGTCGTGCTGGCGATCAGCGAGGGCAGCGCCTCCGGGACCAGGACCTTGCGGACGATCGTCCAGGTGTTGCCGCCCATCGACTGGACGGCCTCGACGAGCCCGTGGTCCACCTCGCGGACGGCCGTCTCGACCAGGCGGGCGAAGAACGGGATGCCGCCGATGGCGAGCGGCACGATGGCGGCCTCGCTGCCGATGGTGGTGCCGGTGACCCAGCGGGTGAAGTTCATCAGCGCGACCATGAGGATGATGAACGGCAACGAGCGGCCGATGTTCACGATCTGCCCGATGACCTTGTTCGCCACGGTGTTCTGCAGCAGGCCGCCCTTGTCGGTGAGGACGAGCAGGACGCCGATGGGCAGTCCGAGGACGACCGCGATCAGGGTGGACCAGCCGACCATGACCAGGGTCTCGGTACACGCCTGCTCCAGCAGGGGCTGCATCTCGGACCAGGTCACTTGGCACCTTCCTTCACCAGCACGGGCTCGTCGCCCAGGACGTCGATCTGCAGGCCCTGTTCGCGAAGGAAGCCGATCGGGACGACGTTGTCCTCGTAGCGGCCGGGCAGTTCGATGCGCATCCGGCCGACCTGGAGGCCGCCGACGGTGTCGATGGCGGCGCCGAGGATCGATATGTCGATGTTGTAGGTGCGCGACAGCTGGGAGATGACGGGCTGGGTGGCGGCCTCGCCGTGGAAGGTGACGTCGAGGACGGTGCGGTCGTCGGCGGAGGCCTCGCCGCCCACCGGGAAGAGGGCCGCGGCCAGCTCCGAACCGGGGGTGACGAGCAGCTCGCTGACGGTGCCGGACTCGACGATGCGGCCCTTGTCCATCAGGGCGGCCGAGTCGCAGATGCTCTTGACGACGTCCATCTCGTGCGTGATGAGCAGGACGGTCAGGCCGAGCTGCTCGTTGAGGTCGCGCAGCAGCTGGAGGATCGAGCGGGTCGTCTCCGGGTCGAGGGCGCTGGTGGCCTCGTCGGACAGCAGCACCTTGGGGTCGCCGGCCAGGGCGCGGGCGATGCCGACACGCTGCTTCTGGCCGCCGGAGAGCTGGGCCGGGTAGGCCTTGGCCTTGTCCGCCAGGCCCACCAGGTCGAGCAGCTCAAGTGCCTTGCGGGAGCGCTCCTTGCCCGACGTGCCGAGGATTTCGAGCGGCAGCTCGACGTTGTCCTGCACGGTCCGGGTGGACAGCAGGTTGAAGTGCTGGAAGACCATGCCGATCCGGCTGCGCGCCCGCCGGAGCTCCTTGCCGGCGCGGGGTCCGCGGCCGGCGAGCGCGGTGAGGTCCTGGCCGGCGACGGTGACCGTGCCGGATGTGGGGCGCTCCAGGAGGTTGATGCAGCGGATGAGCGAGGACTTGCCGGCGCCGGACTGGCCGATGACGCCGTACACCTCGCCTTCGCGGACGTGCAGGTCGACGCCGTCGAGGGCGGTGACCTCGCGGCCGCGTGAGCGGTAGACCTTGGTCAGGCCCGAGGTGGTGATCACGTGGTTTCCGTCACTGTCGAGTACGCGGGCGTGGGTGTGCCCTGGTACGGAGGTAAGAGGTGCGCGATGGGGGTCCCCCCACGCCGTTCAGGCAGTGGGGGAAGCTGGGTCACGTACGGGCAGAGGGCGTACGGACATGCCACGGCGGCTCGCTTCGGGGCGCGAGGCTCAGGGGGTGCAGGGGCCCTCTAGAAGGCGCACATTCGACACATACAGCGAGCACCGGGCGTCATGGTCGCCTCGGTCGCAGGGATGCGGCTGCTCGTCGTGGTCATGCGATCAGTAAAGCAGACGCATGAACGCTTCCGAGAACCGCTGTCCGCATGCCGGACAGCGGTGGACAGTCGTCAGTCCCGGACGGAGATCTCCACGCCCTCGGCGGTGACCAGCGCGGACAGGGCCGACAGGTCCTTCACCACCAGGTCGGCGGTCAGTTCGTGGGCCTGGTGGGTTGTGGCCAAGGCCACGGTGGTCATCCCGGCGGCGCGGCCGGCCTGGAGTCCGGCGGGGGCGTCCTCGAAGACGACGCAGCGGGCCGGGTCGACGCCGAGTTCGCGGGCGGCGAGCAGGTAGGGCTCGGGGTCGGGCTTGCCGCGGGTGACGTCGTCGGCGGCGATCAGGGTCTTGGGGAGGATGCCGACGGCGTCGAGACGGGCCTCGGCCAGCCGGCGGGTGGCAGAAGTGACGACGGCCCAGCGGTCGGCGGGGAGGGAGTCGAGGAAGGCCTTGGTACCCGGCAGCAGGCGCACGCCTCCGTTGGGTACGTCCTCCACCTCCAGCTTCTCGATCCGCGCGACGGCCTCCGGCACGACGGCGGCGGGCAGCAGGTCGGCGGCTATCTCGGCGGCGGTACGCCCGTGCAGTTCGATCTGCGCGAAGTGCTCGGCCGTGATGCCGTACTCCCCGGCCCACCGGGTCCAGCAGCGGTTCACGGAGTCGAGGGAGGAGACGAGGGTGCCGTCATTGTCGAACAGGAGTGCTTCAGCGCGGATCTTCATGTCCCCGACCCTACGGGGCACCGCGGGGGCGGCGGCATCAGGCCTTTTGGCCCGTAATAGGGTCGCTGCATGCTTGATGCCCTGACGCTGGCGACCGGTGTCGCCGCGCTGCTGCTCGCCGCGTGGTGCGGTTGGGCCGCATACCGTGATCAGCCGACGAAGGACTGGCACTTCATCGGGATGGCCGTGGTGTCGGTGCTGGCGTTGGTCCAGCTGATCGTCGGGGTCGTGCAGTTGGCGCGGGGCGAGAAGCCGGAGCAGGGGACGACGATCTTCGTGGCGTACCTGCTGGGAGCGTTCGCGTGCATCCCGGCCGCGGGGTTCATGTCGCTGGCGGAGCGGACGCGGTGGGGGTCGGTGACGGTGGCCGCCGGCGGTGTGGTGCTGGCCGTCCTGGAGGTGCGGCTCTATGACATCTGGGGAGGCTGAGGTGGCCACGACGACCAGGACACGGCTGATCAGTGGGCCCGGCGTGCTGCTCGTGTGGTTGTACGGCGTGATGGTCGTGGGGGCGGTGTCTCGATCCGGGTACCAGATCGCGACGGAGTTCGACCGGGCACCGCTGGCCTATTCGCTGTCGGCGGTTGCGGGAGTCGTGTACGGGTTCATCACGTACTCGCTGGTGCGGGGTGGGGAGACGGCTCGTAGGGCGGCGGTGGTGTGTTGTGCCGCGGAGTTGGTGGGCGTCCTGGTGGTGGGGACGTGGACGCTGGTCGAGCCGTCTGCCTTCCCTGATGCGACCGTGTGGTCCGACTTCGGCATGGGGTATCTGTTCATTCCGGTTTTGTTGCCGGTTTCAGCTCTGTACTGGTTGCGGAAGTCGCGGACCGAGCAGCCGGGTTGATCGTCGGCGGCGGGTGCGGGTTGGCTGTGGTTGGTCGCGCCCACGGTGGGGGTCCCCCCGCTCGAGCGAAGCCGAGAGTGGAGGAGGAGCCGCATATTGACACAGCCCCGCGCCCCTATGACCGGCGTTGCCGCTCAGGCCGTTGTGGCGTACGAGCCCGCCTTCTTCTCCAGGACAATCATGGGGACGCCGTCCGTGCCCTCCGACGTGCCCACCGTCTCGTAGCCGACCCGGCGGTACAGGCGCAGGTTGCTCTCGCTGCGGTGGCCGGTGTGGAGGCGGAACTTCTTGGCGCCGCGTTCCTCCGCGAGTGCCGCCTCGGCCGCGCGCAGCAGCCTCGCGCCGATGCCGTGGCCCTGCATGCGGGGGTGGACGCACAGGCGGCTGATGGAGGCGGCGCCGTCCTCGGTCACCGCGCCGCGTACGGAGCCGATCACCTCGTCGCCGAGGCGGGCCACGAACACGCAGTCGGTGGCGACCTCCTGGCGGACGGAGTCGAGGGTCTGGACGAGCGGGTCGATGCGGTAGTTGCCGTACAGCGCGGCCTCGCTCTGGAAGCACAGGTACTGCAGCTTGAAGATCTGCTCGGCGTCCTGGTCGGTCGCCTCGGAGATGATCACGCTCATGCCCATGTGTGCACGCCTCCCGCTCACCTGTTGCCTGTCGTCCCTCACTCCTATCCCCGCGCTTCGCGAGCCGCAACCTCCGCTGCAAGCAATCGCCGTAGACATCCCAGACATCTGGAACGTTCCGGCCCCAGACTGCCCTGTGAGATACCCAACTCCCCCGCGATTTCCCGGTATGTGAGGTCCTTCGGCGACAGAAGGGCTTCGAGGAGCGTGGGGCAGCGGCCCGGCAGCCGGCGCACCGCGTCGCGCAGGGCGCGGCGGCGGGCGGCGGCGAGGACGAGCTGTTCGGGGCCGCGGTCGCCGTCGTCGGCGGGTTCGCTGTCGTACGGTCGCTCGAGTCTGGTGGTACGGCGGGTGCGGCGGGCCTCCGAGCGGACGGCCCTGCGCAGCCAGCGCTCGGGGTCGTGGGGCGGACCGTCGGCGTCGAGGCGCTCCAGCAGGCGCAGCCAGACCGCCTGTTCCAGGTCGCCGGGTTCGGTGCCGGCGGCGGGCGCCTCGGCGGAGGCTTCCGCGGCGAGCAGCGGGCGCAGTGTGGTGAGCAGGTCGTGCGTCATATGCGGCACGACGCGGCCGCCCGGCGGCGGGTTGCCCCGGGCGGCCGACTGTCACTCCGAACGGTGGCCGGGGGCTCAGCCGTTGACGAAGTCCTCACGGGCCAGCAGGCCGGTGTCGGGGTGGTCGGTGAGGATGCCGTCGATGCCGGTCGCGAAGTACGCCCGGTAGGCGCCGAAGACATCGCCGTAGGCGTCCGCGTCGGTGCCCTTGCGGAAGTCGGCCGGCAGGAAGGGGTTCTCGTTGCGCAGGGTCCAGGGGTGCAGGACCAGGCCGACCTTGTGCGCGTCGGTGACGAGGGTGGTCGGCTCGGTGAGCTTGCCGGCGGCGTCCTTCGGGATGATGAGGTCGAGGGTGGGGCCGATGCCCTGCGCGTAGGAGGCGATCTCCCTGAGGCCGGCCGGCTTGATCAGGTCGGCGACCGTGCGGGGGTCACCGGTCTCGACGAAGTCCCAGGGGCGGGTGCTCGCGCCGGACAGCAGGACGACGAGCGGGTTGTCGACCAGCTTGTTGAGGCGCTGGATGCTCGTGGGCTCGAAGGACTGGAGGATGACCGGCGAGTTCCACTTGTTGCGCCCGTACTTGCGCAGCACCTTGGCGACCCGCTCCTACAGGCCGAGGCCCAGCTTGCGGAAGTACGTGGGGTGCTTGAGCTCGGGGTAGATCCAGACCTGCCTGCCGCGCCGGCGGGTCTGCTCCTCCTGCCACTGGAGCACCTCCTCGAAGGTGGGGATCTCCCAGCGGCCGTTGTACAGGGTGTTGTGCGGCCGGTTGGCCGGGATGCGCTCGGTCGCGCGCAGCGTCTTCAGCTCGGCGAGCGTGAAGTCCTCGGCGAACCAGCCGGTGGTGGAGACGCCGTCCAGCACCTTGGTGGTTTTGCGGTCGGCGAACTCGGGGTGGTCGGCGACGTCCGTGGTGCCGCCGATCTCCGGCTCGTGCCGGCAGACGAGGTGACCGTCCTTGGTGGGCACCAGGTCGCCGGCCTCGACGATGTCGGCGCCCATGTCGAGGGCCAGCTGGTACGAGCCGAGGGTGTGCTCGGGGCGGTAGCCGCTGGCGCCGCGGTGGGCGACGATCGTCGGCACGGGCAGGGACTTCATTCCGCGGCCTCCATGTCGCGCATCGGCTCTCGCCGTGCCGGACAGGCCGAGGACGGCTCCGCTCGCGCCGAGCACGGCCGCGCCGAGGAGCGCCCGCCGTCCGGTGCTGGGGGCGTTCTCCTGCGCCTGCTCGTTCGACTCCTGCGGTCCCATCAGCGGCCTCCCTGCCGTCGACTCGTCGGTGCGCGCCGATCGTAGGGGGATGGACGTGTCCGTCGGGAGGCCTCGGTTCGAACACGTGGATGACGCTGGATGTCGTATGGGGTGCGTATTCCAGCCACCCTATGACGGCCCGTCGGCGTCGGCCTCGACCTCCGGGGCAGCCGGGCGTTAGGCCTCCCGCGCGATGTCCGTCACATCGTCGCGTACGGGTTACGCGCCGTCCACGACACGCCACCGCAGGTAAACGTACGTCAACAGTGCGTAAGGCCTCGGTGAACCCGATGTCCCCGATGTGCGCGACCCGTGCCGCCGCGAGTATCGTCCTCACCTGCACAGACATAGACCGAATCCCTTGACATCCCCTTGACACCGGAGGGTCCGTTGTCCCGCTTCGCGCTCATCAAGGCAGTGCTCGGTCCGATCATGCGCCTGATGTTCCGCCCCCGGGTGGAGGGTGTGGAGCACATTCCTGGCGACGGTCCGGTGATCCTGGCCGGCAACCACCTCACGTTCATCGACTCGATGATCCTGCCGCTGGTCTGCGACCGTCAGGTGTTCTTCATCGGCAAGGACGAGTACGTCACCGGCAAGGGCTTCAAGGGCCGGCTGATGGCGTGGTTCTTCACCGGCGTCGGCATGATCCCGGTCGACCGGGACGGCGGCAAGGGTGGTGTCGCGGCGCTGATGACCGGCCGCCGGGTGCTGGAGGAGGGCAAAGTCTTCGGCATCTACCCGGAGGGCACGAGGTCTCCCGACGGGCGGCTGTACCGAGGGCGCACCGGCATCGCGCGGCTCACCCTGATGACCGGGGCGCCGGTCGTCCCGTTCGCCATGATCGGCACCGACAAGATCCAGCCGGGGGGCGCGGGCATGCCCCGGCCGAGCCGGGTGACGGTGCGGTTCGGTGAGGCGATGGAGTTCTCGCGGTACGAGGGGATGGACCGGGACCGGTATGTCCTGCGGGCCGTCACCGACTCGGTGATGGCCGAGGTGATGCGGCTGTCCGGGCAGGAGTATGTGGACATGTACGCCACGAAGGCCAAGGAAGCGGCGTAGCTCCGCTGGGTTCGCCGGGTGGGTCGGGGGGCTGCGGGTTCGTTGTGGCTGGTCGCGCAGTTCCCCGCGCCCCCTGAGAACTTCGCGCAGTTCCTCGCGCCCCTGAGACGTCACGTAGTTCCCCGCCACCCGGCGGCACTAGATCGGCGCGTGCTCCGGGGGGCCGCCGTTTGTGTGGGGCTCGCCTGAGGCCGGGAACCACAGGACGAATGTCGAGCCCTTGCCTACGCGGGAGAAGAGTCGTACCTGGCCGCCGTGGGACTCCACGATCTGTCGGACGATCGCCAGGCCGAGGCCCGCGTGGCGGTCGCGGCCGTTGCCGTTGGCCTTTGCGCGCCAGAAGCGGTCGAAGACGCGGGCCTGGTCGTCGTCGAGGATGCCGGGGCCCTGGTCCTGTACGGCCGTCCACCGCCAGCCGTCGGAGCTGCCGGCCGCGACCGTGATGCGGGTGCCGGGCGGGGCCAGGCGGACCGCGTTGGAGAGCAGGTTGCCGACGGCTCGGCGCAGGGCGTCGTGGTCGCCGATGACCGTCAGACCGGGCGCCAGCCGGCGGTGCAGGACGAGTCCGCGCTCCGCGGCGAGCGGCGCGAACTCCTCGCAGGCCTCGCCTGCCGTGGCCGCCAGGTCGACGTCGGCGTCGGCGAGGGCGGGCGCGCTGCGGCGGGCGGTGGCGAGCAGGTCCTCGACGAGCCGGGTCATCCGGGTGGTGGCCCGGTCCACGCTGCGGGCGGCGGCGCGCCGGTCCTCCTCGTCGGACTCCTCGGCCGTGAGGACGGCGTCCAGGTTGGCGCGGATGATGGCGAGCGGGCTGCGCAGCTCGTGCGAGGCGTCGTCGATGAGCTGGCGCTGGGCGCGGAAGGCCTCGTCGAGCCGGTCGAGCATGGAGTCGACGGTGTCGGCGAGTTCGCGCAGCTCGTCCTTCGGGCCGGTGAGGCGGATGCGCTGGGAGAGGTCGGTGGCCTGGATCTCGGCGGCGGTGCGGGAGATGGCGCGGACGGGGCGCAGGGCGCGGCCGGAGAGGATCCAGCCGATGACCGGGCTGGCGACGGCGAGGACGCCGAGCACGGCGAAGGAGAAGTTGCGCAGGTTGCCGAGGGTCTCGTAGTTGACGGCCGCCTCGACCTCCTGGAGCTTCACGACGTCGATCTCACCGATGTAGACGTCGTTCACGTACTTCTTCGCCGAGAACTGGTTGCTGACCGGGTGGGCCTCGCCGCTGCGTTCGACCGCGAGGTAGGTGGCGCCGAGGACGAGGGCCGTGAGGACGAAGAGGAGGCCGGAGTAGAGGACGGTGAGGCGGAAGCGGATGGTGTGGGTGAAGGCAGGCAGACGCGGGCGGCGGGGGCGCTTCATGGCGTCTCCTTGAGGCGGTAGCCCTGCCGTATCACCGTCTCGATGAGCGGCTCGTCCTCGCCGGTGACCTTGCGGCGCAGGGAGCCGACCGTGACGCGGACGGTGTTGGTGAACGGGTCGGCGTGCTCGTCCCAGACGTGCTCCAGCAGTTCCTCCGCGGGCACGACCCGGCCGGGGCGGGTCATCAGATAGTGCAGGACGCCGAACTCCTTGGGGGTGAGCCGGAGCGGCCGGTCGCCGCGGAACGCCTCGAAGCGGGCGGTGTCCAGCCGTAGTTCGCCCACCTCGACGACCGCGGTGCCGCCGTCCTCGCGGCGCAGCAGGGCGCGTATGCGGGCGAGGAGTTCGGGCAGGGCGAAGGGCTTCACCAGGTAGTCGTCGGCACCCTCGTCGAGGCCGCGCACCCGGTCGGCGAGCCGGTCGCGGGCGGTCAGCATCAGGATGCGGGGCCCTCCGGGGGCGGCACGGATGGCCCGGCAGACGGAGAAGCCGTCGCCGTCGGGGAGGTTCAGATCCAGCAGGACCAGGTCGTAGTCGTTGACGGCGAGCTTCTCGGTGGCCGTGTCCACGTCCGGGGCGACGTCGACGGCATAGCCGGCCCGCACGAGCCCGACCTTGAGCGCAACGACCAGGTCTTCCTCGTCCTCGACAACGAGCAGCCTCATCACAACCTCCTGACCTGCAACGCCCCCGCTCACCCGCCGTCGATGATCGTCCGCGCCGCATCCACCGCGTCACCCACGGGAATGGCGAACCCGATACCGATGGACCCGCCCCTCTCCTGGTCCAACGTCGCAATGGCCGTATT
>NZ_JBQQCE010000259.1:0-13459 GCF_052245645.1 Streptomyces sp. KR55
AAGTCCCGCGACCAGACCGGTCGCGCTCCCCCGCCGCTCCCCTCACCCGGCGCCCCAGCAACGTTGTCACCCCGTCCGTTGCCGAACCGGCAGCCGACCGGCGCTCCCGACGACGCACCCTCCCCCGGAGCCCTCCGGCCACCGGCCCCCAGCCCGCCCGGCGTCCCCGAAGGCGCACCCTCCCCCAGCCCTGCCCCGCCCCCCTCGTGCGATGGCTGTGACGACGTCCCGGTCATCCCCCGCGCTCCCCTCCCCGACCGACCCGGCGCGAACCCCTCCCGTGTCTGTGGTGGCCGAGGCCCCCTCCGCCCCGGCTCCCACGCCCTCCGGATCATGCCATGGGGCACTGACAACGCCGGAGGATTTTTCAGTCGGCGGCGGGCAGCCCCAACTCGGGGTAGGCGTCGAGCAGTCGGGGCGGTGCCGCCTGGCGCCAGGAGTCGGCGAGGATGTCCCGCAGCTCGCCCTCGTCCTCCAGCGCCGCCAGCCGCGCCCGCACCCAGGCGAACTGCGCCTCATGGCCGGCGATCCAGAACTTCTCCGGCTCGGCCCGGACCAGTTCGTCGCGCTCCTCCTTGGGGCAGCGCACGGCGATGGAGGTCTCGTCCTCCGGCAGCGTGGCGAACATCTTCCCCGCGACCCGGAACGTGGGCATGCTCCAGGCGATCTTCTCCGTCGTGTCCGGCAGGGACAGGGCGATACGGCGTACGTCTTCGGCATCCGGCATGGAACGCACCGTAGCGGCTCCCACTGACAGTCACCTGGGGAGAGCGCCGACTCCCACGTGCTTGTAGTAGAGGCTCGTCGGCCGCAGCTCTCCGGCGGGGCTCGCCGCGTAGTCGGGGATGACGCCGGCCCGGGTCCAGCCCGCGCCGCGGTACAGGTTCTCGGCGGGGCTGTCGGTCTCGGTGTCCAGGTGCAGCAGGGTGACACCGGCCGCGGCGGCGGCCTCCTCGGCGGTGGCGAGGAGCGCACGGCCCAGACCCTGACCGCGGGCGTCGCGGTGCACCATCAGCTTCACGAGCTCGGCACGGTGGCGGCTGTTCGGCTTGTCGGGAAAGGCCAGGCTGACCGTGCCGACCACCCGGTCCCCGTCGCGCGCCACCCACACCGCGAGCTGCCCCACGGCCACAGCGGCTGCGCGCTCCTTCCACCAGGCGGTGGCATCGGCGCCGTCCATCGGCGCGAGGAAGCCGACCGACGCACCGCCGGCCACCGTGTCGGTCAGGAGGTCCGCCAACTCCCCTGCAGACGCGAGAACTTGGTGGTCATCCAAGCGAGCCACGATCATGGCCGCACCACCGCCAGCAGATACCGCACGTCCTCCCGGCCGGCGCAGCGGAACCGCGTCGGCCCCCATACGCGAAGCCGCAGGCAGTCACCGGCCTCCAGGCGATGCTCGACGTCCTGCACTGTCATGGCGAGAGCTCCCTCCAGCACCCAGATGTGCTGCTCGAGGCCGGGCACCGGCGGCCGGTCGTACGCGATGTCGGCGCCCGCGGCGAGCCGTCCCTCGACGAGTTCGCCACGCAGCCCGGCGTGCGGCGGCGACACGGAGCGTCGTACGAATCCGGAGGCCCGGTCCTGCCACACCTGCTGGTCGGCCGCCCGCACCAGCAGGGCGGGCTCCGACTCGACCTCGCTGAGCAGCTGGGACATGGTCCGTCCGTACACGGCGCAGAGTCGGTTCAGCACTGCGGCGGTGGGGCTGATCTCCGCCCGCTCGGCGCGGGACAGGGTCGACCGGCTCACGCCGCTGCGCTCGGCCAACTCCCCCAGGGACCAGCCGCGTTCGGCCCTCAGCTCGGCAAGCCGGGAGCCGAGCCGGACATCGACGTCGTCCGGGCTGCCGGAACCGGCTCCGGCCCCGGCTTCGGTCTCGACAGCAGTCGTCGTTCGTTTCATATCCGGGATGCTATCCCAAATATGAAACGCCCCACGGAAAAATCGCCAGCTCGCCTAATCCTCTGCAGCCGCCTCCAGCGCCTCCAGTACCGGCCGGATCAGCGGATGCTCCTCCGCCCCGCGTCGTACCGCCGCGAAGACCCGGCGGGTCGGTGCGTCGCCGTCCACGGGGCGGACGACGACACCGGTGAGGTCCATGCCCCGCAGCGCCGAACGCGGTACGAGGGCGACGCCCGCGTCGGCGGAGGCGAGCGCCACCACCGCCCGGAAGTCGTCCGAGGAGTGCTCCAGACGGGGTTGGAAACCGGCGCTCTCGCAGGCCAGGACCACCACGTCGTGGCAGGGATTTCCGGGGTACGGGCTGATCCACGGGTCCTTGGCGAGCTCCGCGAGCGGCACCTCTGCAGCGTCGGCCAGCCGGTGGCTGACCGGTACGACCGCGTCGAAGGGCTCCGCGTACAGCGGGACGTGGGCCAGGCGGGGGTCGTCGGCGGGCGGGGCCCCGCGGTACTCGACGGCGACCGCAACGTCCACCTGCCGGTCCAGCACCATCGGCAGGCTGGCGTCCCCCTCGGCGTCGCGGACCCGGATACGGATGCCGGGGGCGGTGCGCGCGAGATGGGCCACGGCGGGCGCGACCACCAGGGCGATGCCGGTCGCGAAGGAGGCGACCGTGACCGTGCCAGCCGCGCCCGAGCTGTAGGCGGCCAGCTCCGCCTCCGCGCGCTCCAGTTGGGCGAGGACGGCGTTGGTGTGGCTGAGCAGGATCTCGCCGGCCGGGGTCAGTCGTACGCCCTTCGCGCTCCGCTCGACCAGCCGGTGGCCCGTCTCCTGCTCCAGTGCCGTCAGCTGCTGGGACACGGCGGAGGGCGTCAGATACAGCGCGGCGGCAGCCGCCGTCACCGTGCGGTGGTCGGCCACCGCTCGGAGGATGTGCAGCCGCCGCGCTTCGATCACGGGATCGATTCTCTCAGACGCGCTGTGCCGCCGAACGACCCGTTCGTCCCGCTCAGGCGTCCAGCTCCGCCCGCGCCGCGACGAACGCGTCGACCGCGCGGTTGACGTCGTCGGTGGAGTGCGCGGCGGACAGCTGGACGCGGATACGGGCCTGGCCCTGCGGTACGACCGGGTACGAGAAGCCGATCACGTACACGCCCCGCTCCAGCAGCAGCTCCGCCATCCGGCCCGCCTCGGCCGCGTCGCCGATCATCACGGGTGCGATGGCGTGGTCGCCCGGGAGGATGTCGAAGCCCTCCTCGGTCATCCGGCGGCGGAACAGCGCGGTGTTCTCGGCGAGCCGCTCGCGCAGGTCGCCCGCCGCCTCCAGCAGGTCGAGCACCTTCAGGGAGGCGGCGGCGATCACCGGCGCCAGCGTGTTGGAGAACAGGTACGGCCGGGAGCGCTGGCGCAGCAGGGCGACGATCTCGGCGCGGGCGGCGACGTAGCCCCCGGAGGCGCCGCCGAGGGCCTTGCCGAGGGTGCCGGTGATGATGTCGACGCGGTCCATCACGCCGTGCAGTTCGGGGGTGCCCCGGCCGCCGGGGCCGACGAAGCCGACGGCGTGCGAGTCGTCGACCATGACCATGGCGTCGTGGCGGTCGGCGAGGTCGCAGATCTCCCTCAACGGCGCCACGTAACCGTCCATGGAGAAGACCCCGTCGGTGACGATCAGCTTCCGCCGCGCGCCCGACTCGGTGGCCTCCTTCAACTGCCGTTCCAGATCGGCCAGATCGCGGTTGGCGTAACGGAAGCGGCGGGCCTTGGACAGGCGGATGCCGTCGATGATCGACGCATGGTTCAGCGCATCGGAGATCACCGCGTCCTCCGGGCCGAGCAGTGTCTCGAACACGCCGCCGTTGGCGTCGAAGCAGGAGGAGTACAGGATCGTGTCCTCCTGCCCGAGGAAGGCCGACAGGCGGGCCTCCAGTTCCTTGTGCACCTCCTGGGTGCCGCAGATGAAGCGGACGGAGGCCATGCCGTAGCCCCAGCGGTCCAGGGCCTGGTGGGCGGCGGCGATCACCTCGGGGTGGTCGGCGAGGCCGAGGTAGTTGTTGGCGCAGAAGTTGAGCACCTCGCCGGGACGGCCGCCGGCGGAGACGTGCACGGTCGCCGACTGCGGGGTGTCGATGACGCGTTCGGGCTTGTGCAGTCCGGCGGCACGGATCTCGTCGAGGGTGGCGCGCAGGTCGTCGCGCACGGAGTCGAACATCTCACAGCTCCTAAAAATGCTTGCGCAGCAGGGCGGTTACGCAGTCCAGTCGAGGATGACCTTGCCGCCGCGGCCGCTCGCCGCGTCGGTGAACGCGGCCTCGAAGTCGCGGTGGCCGTAGCGGCCGGTGATCACGGGCGCGAGGTCGAGGCCGCCCTCCAGGAGCACGGACATCGCGTACCAGGTCTCGAACATCTCCCGGCCGTAGATGCCCTTGATGGTGATCATCGAGGTGACGATCCGGGCCCAGTCGACGGCAAACTCCTGTGCCGGAAGGCCGAGCATGGCGATCCGCCCGCCGTGCGTCATGTTGGCGATCATGTCGCGCAGCGCCTCCGCGCGGCCGGACATCTCCAGACCGACGTCGAAGCCCTCGCGCAGACCGAGGGTGCGCTGCCCGTCCGCGATCCCCGCGTCCCGCACATCGAGCGCAAGGCTCACGCCGATCTTGCGGGCGAGTTCGAGGCGTTCCTCGCTGACGTCGGTGATGACGACATGGCGCGCACCCGCATGCCGGGCGACGGCGGCGGCCATCAGCCCGATCGGACCGGCGCCGGTGATCAGCACGTCCTCGCCGACCACCGGGAACGACAGCGCGGTGTGCACGGCGTTGCCGAACGGGTCGAAGATCGCCGCCACGTCGAGGTCGACCGGCACACGATGGACCCACACGTTGGACGCGGGCAGCGCGACGTACTCGGCGAAGGCGCCGTCACGTCCGACGCCGAGCCCGACGGTGGCCCGGCACAGATGGCGCCGGCCGGCCAGGCAGTTGCGGCACTTCCCGCACACCAGATGGCCCTCGCCGCTGACCAGGTCGCCGGGCCTGATGTCGGTGACGTCCCGGCCGGTCCCGACGACCTCGCCGACGAACTCGTGTCCGACCACGAGCGGCGTGCGGATCGCCTGCTGCGCCCAGCCGTCCCAGGCGTGGATGTGCAGGTCGGTGCCGCAGATACCGGTCCGCAGCACCTTGATCAGTACGTCACCGGGTCCGACGGCGGGCTCCGGGACGTCGATGAGCCGAAGCCCGGGCTCCGCCTTCTCCTTGACCAGCGCCTTCAACGCTACGGCTCCTGTGGGTGAGGTCCCGTCCGCGGACATGCCGAAGCGGCCCGCGGTCGGGGAGAGGGGTGGAATCGCAGAGCAATCTGCCGTACGGCGCCGCCCCGGTCCATCGAGGATTTCTTAAGCGCCGCCGCAGCTTTCCTTCACGCCCTCCGCTCCGGCACCCGACCCCGCTCCCGATGCGGTCAGAGCGGGAGTCCGTCGATCTCGCGCCGTTCGAGCCGTACGACGAGTTCTGCGGCCGTCGCCTTGATGGTGTCCAGGCCGCTCGTCCCCCAGGGCCGCGGTGCGACGTCAGCGACGCACACGGTGCCGAGCACCATGCCCGTGGTGTCGATGAGCGGCGCTCCGAGGTAGGAGTGGATGCCGTACTCGTCGACGACGGGGTTGCCCGCGAACCGCGGATAGTCGCGCACGTCCTCGAGTGCCAGGGCCCTGCGCCGGACCACCACATGGGGACAGAAACCATGGTCCCGGGGCATGGAGCGGCCGATCTGGGGCCGGGTCCCGTCCTCCTTCACGACGAGTCCTACGGCGGGCGCATGCAGGCCGGCGAAGTACTGGCCGTTCTCGTCGAGGAAGTTGACCATGGCGTAGGGCGAGCCGGTGAGCGCCGCCACGTGGTCCGCGAAGGCGTCGAGGGCGGGCTCGGGGCGCTCTCCCAGGCCCAGTCCGCGCAGTCGCCGGGTCCGGGCGGGGGCCTCCTTGTCCTCGGGGGTGAGCAGCAGACGACCGGCCGGGCGCGGCGGGTCGTAGCTCATGGCCGGGTTCCGTCGCTGTGGGCGTACGTCATGTGCGGCTCCGGTGGGAAGGGTTGGGGGTGTCACATGTGGGCGCCGTGGCTCGGCGCCGGGGTGGCGGGTGCATGGGCGATGAGGTGGCGTACGAGGGTGAGCAGGGTCTGCACGCCGGAGGCGGAGATCCGGGCGTCGCAGCGGACGACCGGGATGTCCGGGTCGAGGTCGATGGCGGCGCGTACCTCCTCGGGGTCGTAGCGGTGGGCCCCGTCGAACTCGTTGACGGCGACGATGAAGCCCAGGCCGCGCTCCTCGAAGAAGTCGACGGCCGCGAAGCATTCCTCCAGGCGCCGGGTGTCGGCGAGGATCACCGCACCGAGCGCGCCCTCGCACAGCTCGTCCCACATGAACCAGAACCGCTCCTGTCCCGGCGTACCGAACAGGTACAGCACGTGTTGCGGGTCGAGGGTGATGCGGCCGAAGTCCATGGCCACCGTCGTCTCGACCTTGTTCTCGATGCCGTCGAGGTTGTCGGTGGCGGCACTGACCGTGGTGAGCAGCTCCTCCGTGCTGAGCGGCGCGATCTCGCTGACGGCTCCGACGAAGGTCGTCTTGCCGACCCCGAACCCGCCCGCCACCAGGATCTTGAGCGCGGTGGGGAAGGGATCGGCGCCTTCGTCGTAGTCGTAGTCAGAGCTGTCGTCGTAGTCCATCGAGCACTGCCTCCAGAAGGGCCCGGTCCGTGGGGTTGTGGTGAAACTCGGGGGGCTTTGTGGTGAGGGCGCCGCAGTCGACGAGGTCGGACAGCAGCACCTTGGTGACCGCCGCCGGCAGCTTGAGGTGGGCGGCGACCTCGGCGACCGAGACGGGGGCGCGGCACAGGTCGAGGGCCTGTGCGTGTTCGGGACCGAGGTAGCCGAGCGGGGTGGCTCCGGTGGCCCTCACCTGGGAGATGAGGTCGAGCGCGACGCTGGGGCGGGTGCGGCCGTTGCTGACCGTGAACGGGCGCACCAGCCGTCCGGCCGCGTCGTCGAGCCAGGGCCCGTCGCCGGCCGTGGCCACGCTCAAGGCCTCATCGCCGTGGGTTCGACGGCGTGCTGCCGGGGCGCGGTCACCAGGTAGGGGCGGACGCTCTTGACCAGCATCGCCATCTCGTAGCCGAGTACGGCGGCATCGGCTTCGCGGCCGGCGAGCACGGCGAGGCAGGTGCCGGAGCCGGCGGTGGTGACGAACAGCAGGGTGGAGTCGAGTTCGACGACGACCTGCCGGACGTCACCGCCGTCGCCGAAGCGGACGCCGGCGCTGCGGCCGAGTGAGTAGAGACCGGAGGCCAGGGCGGCCATGTGGTCGGCGCTGTCGGGGTCGAGGCCGTGTACCGACTTCACGAGCCCGTCGCAGGAGAGGAGCACGGCGCTGCTGGTGTGCGGTACGCGCTGGACGAGGCCGCTCATCAGCCAGTCGAGATCGGATACATGGCCGGTGGGGGCATCGGTCGCCATGGTGGATCGACTCCTTGGGATACGAAGGTCTGCGGGCGCACCCGAAGGTGCGCCGGGGGTGGTTGCGGTGGGGGTGGTGACGGGAGTGGCAGCGGCGGTCATCCGGCTGGTGCGCTCCCGTCGGGGCGGTCGGGGCCGGGCGCGGTCGCGCTGTTGCGCGGGGCAGGTGCGGGCCGCGGTTCGGCTATATGAGCCGGCTCCATGTGCGGTGGTACGTCCGTATGCGGTCCCGCTATGTGCCGTACGTCTGTGGGGTGTACGTCCATGGAGAGGGGCGTGGTCGTGGTGGTCAGGTCTGTGTGGCGGGATTCCGGCACCACGGCCGACTGCCGGTGTGCGGGCCGTGTCGGCGGGGGCTCGGGGTGGGCGGCGGCCGTGGGGGCGGGCTCTGGGTTCTGTTGGGCCTCGGCGAGGCCGATACCGCGTTGGAAGGCCGCCATCAGGCCGGGGTCGTGGCCGGCGACGTGCTCGGCGTCCTGCCGTGGGGCCGGTCCGCCGCGCAGTTGGGGTGCGATGTGTTCCTGGGCGCGGCGACGGGGCAGTTGGGGCTTGCCCATGGTGCCGCGGACCGCGCCGCCTCGGGGCGTGGGCGGCGTCGCCGTGTGCTCGGCGACGACCGCACGCTCGTCGGGCCGGATGCCGGGCACCGCTTCCGCCGGGTTGGGCCGCTCCTCCGCTCCGCGCACCGGCAGGGGCGCCGGTCGGCTGCCGGTGTCCGGTGCGATGTCCTGCGTCCGCGAGTGCCCGGTGACGGGTTGCCCGGTGGGGGCGGCCGTGTCGGTTCCGGTGTGCGGATGCTGCGGGTGGGTCGGCGGTACGGGGGCTGCTCGGCGCGCGCTCGTGGCCTCCCGCGGCTGCCGCCCCTCGACCGCGCCGTCCTGCACGGGGGGTACGGCGCCGAGGGCACCCGGCGGGGTGCCCAGCAGGGCCTGCGGCACGACGAGTACGGCCTGTACCCCGCCGTAGATGTTGCTCTGCAGCCGGACGGTGATGCCGTGCCGTCGGGCGAGCTGCGAGACGACGAACAGCCCGATGCGGCCGTCCGCCAGCAGCCGCGCGACGTTGACCTGGTCGGGGTCGGTGAGCAGGGCGTTCATCTTGTTCTGCTCGGCGACCGGCATACCGAGGCCGCGGTCCTCGACCTCGACGGCGAGCCCCGAGGTGACGAGGTTGGCGCGCAGCAGCACCTGGGTGTGCGGGGCGGAGAACACGGTGGCGTTCTCCACGAGTTCGGCCAGCAGGTGGATCACGTCGGCGACCGCGTGGCCGCGCAGGGTGCCGTCGATCGGCGGCACGAGTTTCACCCGTGAGTACTGCTCGACCTCGGCGATCGCCGAGCGCAGCACCTCGGTCATGGAGACCGGGTTGCTCCACTGCCGGCGGGAGACGGCGCCGCCGAGCACGGCGAGGTTCTCGGCGTGGCGGCGGATGCGGGTGTCGAGGTGGTCGACGTGGAAGAGGCCCTTGAGCAGGTCGGGGTCCTCGATCTCGTTCTCCAGCTCGTCGAGGATCGCGATCTCGCGGTGCACCAGCGACTGCAGCCGTCGCGCGAGGTTGACGAAGACCTCCAGCTTCTGTTCGCTGCCGGCCTGGCTGGAGAGCTGGGCGGCCTGCACGACGGCGGTGACGGCGCCGTCGTGCGCGCGGGCCAGGTCGGCGGCGAGCAGTTCGAAGTCGTCGGCGTCCTCGGGGGGTCCGCCGCGCGGCTTGCGCTGGGGCGGGACCTCGCCGCGGCGCAACGCCTCGACGAGCGCCCGCAGATCGGCCTCGCGGCGGGCGCTGCTGCGGCGCAGGGCACCGACGCGTTCGTGCACGGACCGGGCGGTCCGGCCGGCGGCGACGGCGGCGATCACGATGCCGGCGAGCGTCACACAGACCGCTCCGGCGAGTACGCCCCACAGGGTGAGGCTGCTGCGGACGCCGGTGGAGCGGACGGTGAACAGGACGGCGGCGCAGGCGCTGAGGGCAACCGCGACGGGGGGCAGTACGGCCAGGCGCAGCAGTTGGGGCCGTATGTGGGCCTCGGGCAGCGAGGGGACGGTACGGGCGACCGGCCGTCCGTGCCGTCCGCCCTCGCGGCGGTCTGCGCGTGCGGCCGGTGCGCGGAGGTGTGACATCGGTGTCCTCGTACTGGTCCGTCGGTCGGGGCCTTGAGTGGGCCCGGTCTGCGTGACTCGGGCATGCGGCATCGCGGCGCCGGTCGAGAGAGCCGACGAAACCGGCCCTGCGTCGCCCGACGGACACTCACAGTAGTCGCCAACGCATCATGTGCGGTGGGCAGTTGACAAAGTCCTACGGCAAGCGTCCCGCTCTGGTATGAGACCTCGTACGACAGACCGATAAGCCCGCCGGACGCTCCGTATCGAATGGCACACCGAATGATCGGACCTGGTCGGAAGCGGTCATGAAGAGACGGAGGGGGTCGGGGAGTTCAAAGCTCCCCGACCCCCTCCGTCTGTCGGTTTCCTCGCTCGCCGGGGACGGCCGCGAGGCTTGCCGAGCGCCTGTGCCGCCCCCGCCCGGCCCCGTGGGACATCACCGGTCGTCACCGTGCTGGTCAGCGGCTGCTGCCGCCGGTCAGCAGGTGAGCCGCGACCGGACCTCGACCGTCACCCCTCGCCCTCCAGGCCGAGGTCACCCCCGGCCGTGCGGTGCCGTCACCGCTCCCGTCGGACGGCGCCACGCGTGCGGCAGAGGCGCGGACACCGCTCGCCACCACGGGTCGACCGGAAGCTTCTCGGCCGGCTCGAAAGGCTCACCGGGACGGGGGAACGCCGCCGCCTGCCCCGCCTGCTCGGCGGCGTCCTTCGTCCACTCGCCGGGCTCGGCCCAGGCATGCGGGGCGAGGTTGAAGGTCCCCCAGTGGATCGGAAGCAGCACGCCGCCCGGTTCCCCGCCCTGAAGGTCGAGATGGGCGCGCATGCCCTCGTCCGGAGTCATGTGGATGTCGGGCCAGAACTCGCTGTACGCGCCGAGCTGGATCATCGTCGCGTCGAACGGGCCGTAGTCGGCGCCGATGTCCTGGAAGCCCTCGAAGTACCCGGTGTCACCGCTGTGGAATATCCGGTGCTCGTCCCCCGCCACGACCCAGGAGGCCCACAGCGTGTGCTGCGTGTTGCGCAGGCCACGGCCGCAGAAGTGACGGGCGGGGGTGGCGGTCAGGGTGAGCCCGCCGACCCGCGTCGTCTCGTGCCACTCCAGTTCGCGCAGCCGCTCGGCGGACACGCCCCAGTGCTCGAGGTGTGCGCCGACGCCGAGCGGGACGGCGAACAGGGTGTCCGTGCCGGCCAGCGCCTTGATCGTGGGCATGTCCAGGTGGTCGTAGTGGTCGTGCGAGATGACGACGACGTCGACCGGGCCGAGCGCCGCCAGCGGGACCGGCACCGGATGCAGGCGCTTGGGCCCGGCGAAGGCGAACGGTGAGCAGCGCTCGCCCCAGACGGGGTCGAAGAGCACCCGCTGTCCGTCGATCTCCGCGAGGACGCTGGAGTGGCCCATCCAGGTCAGCCGCAGACCGGTGGCCGGCGGCTTGGCGAGGTCGGCGAGCGTGGTGGCGTGCACCGGCACCGCACCCTTCGGGGAGCGGCGCGCGCGATCTTCCTTGTCGAAGTACTTCTTCGCGAAGTCCAGTGGCGACCCCGACGGCCGGGTCCGGGAGGGGCCGCCGGGATTCTGGAAGACCCCGTCCTTGAAGTAGGGAGATCTGCGGATGCGCGCCATGCGCTCACCGCTCGGATCCGCGCCGAAGGCCTCGGGCTGCAGTGCGCGGAGCCCGGAGCTCAGGGAACGGGAACCGGCCACGGTACCTCCAGGTGGAGTCGGTAAGGCCTCCCATTATGGTCCGCCCCTCCGACACTCCCGCGCCGACCAGGCCCCATACTGAATCAGGAGTCAGTAATCACTGGCCGATCCGCCCCGAGGAGTCTCCGTATGACCGCCCCCCTGCTGTCGCTCACCTGGACCGACCACGTCACCGGCCGGCAGGGCTTCCTGGTCGTCGACCGGCTGGTGCGCGGCGTCGCCAGCGGCGGGCTGCGGATGCGTGCGGGCTGCACGTCGGACGAGGTCACCGGGCTCGCGCGCGGCATGACCATGAAGGAGGCGCTGCACTACGACCCCGAGGGCCGCTACATCCCGCTCGGCGGCGCCAAGGGCGGTATCGACTGCGACCCGCGGGACCCGGAGGCGTACGGAATCCTGGTGCGGTACCTGCGGGCCATGCGGCCGTACGTCGAGAGCTGCTGGACCACGGGCGAGGACCTCGGTCTCACCCAGGACCTCGTGGACCGGGCCGCCACCGAGGCGGGGCTCGTCTCGTCGGTCCAGGCCGTGTATCCGCTGCTCGACGACGAGGCCACCGCCAGGCAGAGGCTCGCCGACGCGTTCGCGGTCGAGGTGGACGGCATCGGGCTCGACGAGCTGGTCGGCGGCTGTGGGGTCGCCGAGTCGCTGCTCACGGCCCTCGACCGGGCCGGAGTGCCGTATGCCGGGACGCGGGTCGCCGTACAGGGGCTGGGCACCATGGGTGGAGCCACCGCGCGGTTCCTCGCGCGCGCGGGTCTGACGATCGTGGCGGTCGCCGACATCAAGGGCACCATCGCCCACCCCGACGGGCTCGACGTCGACGCGCTGCTCGCCGCGCGGGACGCGTACGGCGTGGTGGACCGCGGCGTACTGCGGCCCGGGGACCGTGAACTGGCCGGTGACGCCTGGCTGTCCGCCGACGCGGAGGTGCTGGTGCCGGCGGCGGTCTCCTACGCGATCGACACCACGAACCAGGACCGGATCACCGCCCGCTGGATCGTCGAGGCGGCCAACATGCCCGTACTGCCGGAGGCGGAGGAGCTGCTGACCGCGCGCGGAGTCACGGTCCTGCCGGACGTGGTGGTCAACTCCGGGACGAACGCCTGGTGGTGGTGGACCCTCTTCGGCGACATCGGTGCCGACGCGGACGAGGCGTTCACGTACACGCGCCGCTCGATGCGCGCTCTCGTCGACCTCGTCCTGTCCCGCGCGGAGACCGACGGCACGACACCACGGACCGCCGCGCACGCCGTCGCGGCGGCCCGGCTCCCGGTACTCGCGGAGCGCTACGGCTGGTACCGGTGGCGGCCGCACACGCGCGCGTGCGCACCGATGTGCGACAGGGCCTAGGGTGAACGCGTGGCGAGAGTGCGGTTGAGCGTGCAGGAACGGCGCGAGGAGTTGTTGCGCGCCGCCGTGGAGCAGATCGAGGCGCGAGGTGTCGCGGCGGTCCGGATCGCCGACGTGGCCTCCACGCTAGGCGTGAGCAACGCGCTGGTGCTCTATCACTTCTCGACGAAGGAAAAGCTCGTCGCCGCCGCGTTCGCATACGCCGCCGAGGACGACCTGGCCCAGCTGAGCAAGCTGCTCGGCCGGCGCACGACGGCGCTGCGCCGGCTCCGGTCGGCCGTACGCTGGTACGCCCCGACCGGCCAGGCCAAGGGCTGGCGGCTGTGGATAGAGGGCTGGGCTGCTGCCCTGCGCGAGCCGGCCCTGCAGGAGGTCACCCGGGACCTCGACAGGCGCTGGAAGGCGGCGATCGCCGAGGTCATCGCCGAGGGCGTGGCCGCCGGCGAGTTCCGCTGCCCGGACCCCATGGGCGCGGCGCTGCGGCTGACAGCTCTGCTCGACGGCCTCGCCGTGCAGCTGACGTCGTACCCGGGCGCGGTGTCCCGCGCCCGGGCCCAGGAGTGGGTCGACGAGGCGCTCGCCCGCGAGCTCGGACTGGCCGAGGCGCCGTCAGCCGGGCGTTCGTGAGCCGTCCGCGAGGACCAGGTTGCGGTCATCGCGTACGCCCACCCGCACCGGCCGCGGGCCGATCCGACGTAGGCGATCGGAACGACCCGCTCCCCGGCGTCCGCCACGGATTCGCCTCAAGCCACCGACGCGATCCGCATCCTGATGTCATCCGGCGACAGCGCCCCCTTCGCCATCACGTGGTCGCCCGACGACTCGCCGCGCAACCGGCGGCCGATCCACGGCACCAGGTACTCGCGCGCCCAGTGGACATCGTCCAG
>NZ_JBQQCE010000026.1:0-38313 GCF_052245645.1 Streptomyces sp. KR55
CATGCTCCCGGATGACTGGCAACTCACCAAAGACATCGACGACTTCCTCTCCCAAGCCGGAGACTTCCTGCGCTCGCTCCCCGCCCTGCACAACATGTCACTGACGGACATCGAGAAAACGCGAACACGCGCGGCGGACTCTCACGGCGCCGACGACACCGTCTTCGGCCGGCTGGAGGCAGGAGGCGAAGTCCGCGCCATCTTTTATCGCACTCCGCGCGGCCGCCTGGGCCTCACCCCTCTCTCTGCCGAGCAGGCTGACACCCTCGCCGCGCACCTGGCCGGCCTCGGCCACTTCCCTTCCAACGTCATCGCGGACCACGACACCGCCACCGCCTTCGCCGAGACATGGCAGCGGCACACCGGCGCAGCGCCGACCCCCTTCTGGCGGACTCATCTCTACCGTCTCGGCGCGCTCACCCCACCGCAGCCGCGCCCAGAGGGCCAGGGCCGCGCTGCGAGCGAGAAGGACCATGAGCAAGTCGTGCGCTGGTGCCGTGAGTTCTGCGTCGATGTCGAAGAGACCGTCTCCATAGAGACCATTGACGCCGGCTCCTGGGCCGACTCGCGCTTCGCCGACAGACACTTCACCTTCTGGGAGACCCCGGACGGCACGCCTACCTCCATGGCGGCAGCGACCTCGATGGTCGGCGGCGTGGTCCGGGTGGACCCCGTCTACACCCCAGCTCGCCTCCGGGGGCATGGCTACGCGGGGGCCGTGACGGTCGAGGTGAGCAGGGCCGCGCTGGCTGCGGGCGCGACGGACGTCGTGCTCTTCACGGACCCTGCCAACCCCACCAGCAACGCCCTCTATCAGCGCATCGGATACGTCCACGTCGCCGATTTCAGCGGGTACAAGTTCTCCTACGGCGCATCAGAAGCCGTTTAGGGACATATCCGGTGCAAACGTACCTGCAGCCAGGAAGCTGATCCGCAGGCACCGGCCTACCGGTTGCGGCAGGGAAGAAGAAAAACACCTTCTAAGGTTCGCAGGGACTTTCGTGTGGGCGCGACCAACGAGCTGCGCAAGCGGGGCGACACCCGGGCCGCCAGCCTGCAAGCGGCCTTGGCTGCCGACACAAGGTTTGACGATTACGACCGTGTGAACGCTGCCAGATCACTCGCTGAGCTGGGCGACACCCGGGCCGCCGATCTTCTGTACGGGCTGGCGGCCAACACTGCGATGCTGGATCGTCATCGGGTCCGGGCGGCCAGGGCGCTGGCCAGCCTGGGGGACCCCCGCGCCGCCAACGAAGATCGGCTACTTCGCCCTCCATCATCAAGATTCCATCGTCTCGTGAAGCGGATCAGGACGGCCCTCGATTTTCACATTGAGATCTGAGAAGCCGTCCGCCCACCGATCACTGGGCCGAACGGGAGCCCTGATCGGCCGGACGACGCTTCCCGCAAGGTGCTGGCCTCCTTTGGCTCGGAGCGTCTCGGGCCGCGTCGGCTGCCCGCGCGGGTCACTGCTCCGGATCTGGCCGCTTGGGGTAAGGCGCCTCCTGCGTGCCGGGCCCGGCACGCAAAGCCAGACCCCCGGTGCGAATACACCGTGTGATAGCGCTATCCCCGAGTCGGCACCGGGCGGACCCAACCGAACCCGCGACGAGGGGCGCTGCAAGTTGCGTTGACGCTCAGGTGGTCTTGGACGGAACTTCCCGGTCCTCACCACCGGATCGAGCTGGTACGGTCTGAGGCCGAGAAGCAACACACTGCAATTGTCCGCAGAAGCGGTGATTGCCGCCGTGACGTACGCCCCGCGCGCCGACGGCCTGTAGGGCCTCCTCCAGCCACGCCCGGCCGGGCTCGCCCTCGTCACGGGGGCGAGCGCCGAGGGCGACCAGGCGCCGCTCGACTCCGCCGCGACCGCGCTCGCCGTTGTGGACCTTGGACATCGCGCGGTCAAAAGCGCGCAGGTTCGCAGATTCCTGGAGGGGAGCGAGCGAGAACCCGCGCGCCGGTCATCCGATTTGGGAGCCCTGACGCGCGGGTTCTGCATGGTGATGGCGATTCTTGCAAATGGGTCTGACCGCGTATCCGTGAAAGCTATGGTCGATCACCGTCGGCTGGAGTCAGCGGCGCTATGCGGCGTAGTTCGAGGAGTCGGGCGAGCCAGTCCGTGCGGGTTCGGCGGGCTGTGGTCGAGATGTGTGCCTGCGGGTACAGGGCGTCGAAGCCGTGGAAGCCGCCCGCCCAGACGTGGAGTTCGGCCTGGCCGCCCGCTGCCCAGATGCGGCTGGCGTAGTCGGTGTCCTCGTCACGGAAGACCTCGGCGGAGCCGGTGTCGATGTAGGTGGTCGGCAGGCCCGAGAGATCCTCGGCCAATGCCGGCGAGACGTATGCGGACACCTCGGCGTCGGTGAGGTCGCCGAGGACCGAGGCCCATCCGAACGCGTTCATCTCACCGGTCCAGACGCCGGGCACGCCGGAGTACTGGCGGCTGGAGGTGCTGGTGTTGCGGTGGTCGAGCATGGGGCAGATCAACATCTGCGCGGCGATCGCCGGGCTGCCGAGGTCGCGGGCCAGCAGGGTGACGCCGGCGGCGAGGCCGCCTCCCGCGCTGGCGCCCGCGACGACGATCCGGGCGGGGTCGATGCCCAGTTCGGCGGCGTGATCAGCGACCCAGAGCAATCCCCAGTAGCAGTCGTCGACCAGGACGGTGCCAGCGGCCTCCGGCGCGAGCCGGTAGTCAACGGAGACTACGACCGCGCCGAACTGGTCGAGCCACTCCAGCGGGATGTCGATCTGGGAGAAGCGGTCGCCCATGACCATCCCGCCGCCGTGGATCCAGTAGATGCAGGGTGCGGCGGTGGTGCGATCGGTGTTCGCGGGGCTGAGGACCGACAGAGGGATCGGGGCACCGTCCTTGGCGGGCACGGTGATCTCGCGCCGGTCGACCCGTCGATGTCTGAGGAGGGATTCGATGGGTGGCGAGGGGAGTTGGCGCAGGTGCGCGAGGACTTCCGGGCTGAGCCGGGACATGAGGGGCATGTCGGCCAGGAGCTCACGCAGTTCGGGGTCCAGGGCGGGTCGTGCCATGGTCATGGTCGTTGCCTTTCGTGGGTGGTGCCGGACGGTCGGGCGAGGAGGGTGCCGCCTCGGCGGGCGCCGAGGCGGCAGGCCGGGGGATTGATCGGGCTTCAGAAGGCGGCCTTGCCGCGGACCGGGACGTAGTCGGTGTACTCGGGCTCCTTGGCCAGCAGCGGGTCGATCTGCGCCACGATGGCCTGGGCGGCCTCACCGGCGAAGATCCGGTGATGGTCGTCCTCGCTGGTCCAACCCTCGGTGACGTGGACGACGTCGGGATCGGACACGGAGCGGGAGACCAGGTAGACGACGCAGTGTTCGCTCGCGCCGGGGCTGCCCTCGATCAGGCCGGTCAGCAGCAGACCGACCAGCCGGTCGCCCATGCCAGGCCTGGCGGTCAGGGTGGCACTGAAGCCATAGTTAGCGATCATGGTTGCCCTCTCGGTCGGTGGTGGAGTGCGGTGATTCCATTCAATCCACCTGACCTGCGGAAACGTTAGAACAATGCTTGCCCGCACTTGCACGATCCTCGCGAGTACGGGAGCCAAGGCCCGCAACGGTGCTGAAATGGACGCATGCACCTCGAAGAGCTCCGCAACCTACTGGCCCGGCACGCCCGGCCCGACTGGACCACCGCCATCGACGGCGTCCTCGTCTCGAAGGTCGACCGCCCGGACCCGCCAGCCCCGTCTATGTCCGGCATGGTGCTGGCGGTCATCGCCCAGGGCGCCAAACGACTCGCTCTCGGCGACCGGGTCTACGAGTACGGCGCCGGGCAGTACCTGGTCGCATCCGTCGACCTGCCCGTCACCGGACAGTTCACCCAGGCCGACCCCGAACAGCCGGCGCTCGGCTTCGGGCTCACCCTGGAACCCTCCGCCGTCGCCGAGTTGCTCCTCCAGGCCGGCCCCGGAGACGCCCCCCGCGCCGGCGGAGGCACGCCCTCGGGAATCGCCGTCAGTGATGCCCCGCCCGCGCTGCTCGACGCGGTGGTCCGGCTGCTGCGGCTGCTCGACGAGCCCCGCGACCGGGTCGTACTGGCCCCGCTGGTCAAACGCGAGATCCTGTGGCGCCTGATCACCGGCGAGCAGGGGGCGACGGTCCGCCAGCTCGGCCTCGCCGACAGCAGCCTCAGCCACGTCTCCCGGGCCGTGCGCTGGATCCGCGAGAACTACGCGCAGCCCTTCCGCGTTGAGGACGTGGCACGGATGTCCGGCATGAGCGCCTCCGCCTTCTACCGCAACTTCCAGGCCGTGACCGCGATGAGCCCCATCCAGTTCCAGAAGCAGATCCGGCTCCAGGAAGCCCGGCTACTGCTCGCCACCCACCCGGGCGATGTCACCGGAGTCGGCCATCGCGTCGGCTACGACAACCCCTCCCAGTTCAGCCGGGAGTATCGCCGCCAGTTCGGCGCGCCGCCCAGCCGGGACGCCGCCCGCCTGCGCGATGCCGTGCGCGCACCCGCCGGTGTCCTGCCCTGAGCGGGGATACAACTGCGGAGGAGGATTATGCAAGGGAGAGCGAGGATGGTTCTATTATTTTCGCAGGTCAGAGCGATTCAATGGGATTGCCAGTTCTTCTGCGGAGCAGGAAAGTGCCTGTGCTCCGCGGATCCCATCACATCGCTGAGGGGCACAGCATGAAGACAGTTCTGATCACGGGTACGTCGTCCGGATACGGCCGGGAGACCGCCCTCCACTTCCACGCGCAGGGGTGGAACGTCATCGCCACGATGCGCACCCCCCGTGCGGGCGTCCTGCCCGAGTCGGACCGGCTCCGCGTCGTCGAACTCGACGTGACCAAGCCCGCGAGCATCACGGCCGCGCTCGAGGCGGCGGGACCCATCGACGTCCTGGTCAACAATGCGGGCGTCCCCTCGATCAGCGTGTTCGAGGGCACCCCCATGGCCCGGGTACGGGAGGTGTTCGAGACCAACACCTTCGGTGTGATGGCGACCACGCAGGCGGTGCTGCCCCAGTTCCGCGAGCGCGGCTCCGGCGTGGTGGTCAACGTGACCTCCAGCGTGGTGCTGGGTCACATGCCGCTCTCAGCCGTCTACAAGGCGAGCAAGATGGCCGTCGAGGGGTTCACCTCGTCCCTCGCGCTCGAACTCGCGCCGTTCGGTGTGCAGGCGAAGACGGTCGAGCCGGGCGCCTGCCTGACGACGAACTTCGCCATCAGGGCGACGGACGGTGCCTCACTGGACGAGCTGGTCCCGGCGCCCTACGCACCGTGGGCGAAGAAGGCCATGGACTCCTTCACAGGTCAGGAGCTGTTCACCAAGGAGACCGATGTCGCCGAGGCGGTGTGGCGAGCCGTGCACGACACGACCGGCCAGCTGCGATTCCCGGCCGGTCCCGACGCGGTCTGGCTCGCCCAGGCGAAGTGACCAACCAGCAGGCAAGGTGACGCGTACTGACGCCAGAATCCGGCCCGCGCACACGCGCGGGGCCGGGCCGGCGTTCCATGTGACGCCTACCGAGGTAGCTTGGCTGTTCGCTCCGGGTGAGCGGCGCCGACGTAGCGCATGGCGGTCTGCTCGGTGATGCCGAACAGCCGCATCAGCTTGAGGGGGTCAGCGCTCTCGAATGCCTCGTTGAGGATCCGGTCCTGACGCAGTCCGTCCAGGGTCAGGCCCTCAGGGAGGGCCGCGCGTAGCGTGCCGATACTGACGGCCGGGTGGTCGGGATCGACAGCAGTCTTCTGGCTGACCAGCAGGTGAGGGTTGACCGAGGCGGGCCACCGCAGGTGGCGGTAGGTCGTCCAGTCGGCGGCGAGTTGGTGGGTGAGCTCCTCCAGATAGAGGGTGTGCCGCAGCAGGCCGCGCTGTACTTCGAGGGTGCCACGGGAGAGGTTGAGGTCCGTCGTGCGCAGGGTTCGGATCTCATGTCCGGGCAGTGCGTGGATAGAGGCCAAGCGACGACCAAGCGGCCGAGCGGCGTCGACGCCTGGGCAAGTAGCCCCATCAGGAGGTCGGAGGGGACGGACTTTGGGATCCCCTTGAGGTCACCGACCGGGAGGTCCCGTGCGGGGTTGCGAAAGATCACTCGTTCGCGTTTGAGCGCGCGGAAGAGGCTTCGCAGGGCTGTGGCCAGCCCTCGGCGGGCGTACCCGGACAGGCCGTCCACGGCGTTTTCGACCTGGTCCTTCGTGATCTCCCTCAGTGAGTTCACGCCGACCGTCGTGGTCCACGTCGTGAGGGTGGGCCGGAGCGTGGTGAGGTAGCGGCGGATGCCGTCGTACCCGCGGGGCTCGCCTTCGCGGCGGCCCTGCTCGCGCATGACTTTCACCCAGATGCCCACCTCGCTCGCGACCGTCTCCGGCAGGGCGGTGAGGGTCGACTCGATCCACGCCAGATTCGCGTCCCGATGCAGGTCGGGGTCCTCCACCAGCAGACCCCGGGCGCGCAGGAACTGGCAGACGGGCTTGGCGGCGAGGTTCACGTCGATCCGGGCGAGGTCGTGCACGTCGCGTTCGAACACGGCCGTCTCGGCGCCGAGCCAGTACAGGAGGATCGTGAGCGTGCGGGTGTTCTTCCGGTAGTCCGTCCGTTGCCCCGGTCGATGGCGGGTGAACTCCTCAAGAAGGCACTGGGCGGTCTCGGTCAGCGGCGGCTCGCCCGAAGGCATACTCCGCAGCCGGGCCAACACCGGGGCCCAGTCGCGCCGGCTGGTGAACAGCGCTTCCTGTCCGCGGCTCGTGTGCAGGGCGGGCCGTCGCTCGTCGTAGTCAGGCGCCTGGCCGTCGCCGACCGGGAACGCCTCGAACGGCCCGCCCTTGCCGGTCGGCAGGGCGATGACCAGCTGCGTGAACCGCCGGGAGGCCGGGCGGGCTTGGTCGATGAGGCGGTAGGGGTGGCAGCTCCGGCAACGGTCGTCGCGCAGGGCCAGTCCGTCGCGGCCGCAGCGGCAGCACCGGCCTCGCCCCGCCCGTTCCCGCCAGTGCCGACACGGATCGCAGACAAATCCAGCCCGTCGGCCGATGGGAATCCAGGCGTAGCAGTCGGCGCACTGACGGGGCGCCGGGGGCGGCAGCGGCGCCGGAGCTGTGATGTACGGGGTACGGGCGGGCTGGTCCGAGATGGAGAACCGCATCGGCTCGGGGGCCTCGTCCAGGAGCCCGACCCGCAGCAAAATCAGGCGGACCGCGTCCCCGTTGGTCGGCAGGTCCCGCAGCATGGCCTCGGGGAGCCGCTCGGCGCCCTCGGCCTCACGCACGGCCAGGGCGAGGCGGACCATCTCGGCGACCTTGCTGCGCCAGCTCGCGGTCAACCCGTGATCGCCCGCCATTGCCTCGATCACCTGCCGGGCCTCCTCCCACCCGGCGACCGGCCGGCCGACGATCGCGCTGACCGTGGCGTCGCCCAGCACCCGGGGCACGGTGAAGAGAGGGACCTGACCGGGTACCTGCGGCTCCAACACCGGCGGCCCGGCGGGAGCGGCGCGCTGCCGCCTGAGCTTGGTCCACCACTCGACCCCCACACTCCGTCCGTTCTTGGTGGGTCGGCGCAGCGGCCGGGCCGACGCCGACCGGTCGCCGTACATGCCGCCGACTGTGAGCTGGACCGACCGCGGACGCGCCTCCTCCAAGCCCAGAGCCCACTCGGCGTCTTCCTCAACTCGGATCGCCATGAGGCACGGCTTGCACAGCCCGTCCGTGTTCAGGTGTGCCTCGTGCCGACACCGCGGGCACACCCCGCGCTCGGGGTACTTCCTCGCCCAGGGTCGGCACCCGTCGCACACCCGGTACCAGTGCACTACCAGCCACCCCAGGCACACCGGACAGCTCCGCGCCAGCCCCTTCCCACGACCCACCGTCACCTTGGCATCAGCTCGGCGGGAGCGAGCGCGGCCCGGCACCACGACGGCCGCGCGGCACGGGCCGCACCGCGCCCGCCCCCGGCTGTTCCTCGGCGCCGACGGCCCGTTGGCCGGCCTCCGGCGCGGCCTGGCCCGCCGCGAGCGGCTCGGCCTGGAGCAGGTCGGTGACCGTGCAGTTCAGTGCGGCGCACATCTTGTCCAGGTCGTCGAGGCGCACCGTGACCGGTGTGCCGCTCCACAGTGCGGCCACCTTGCTCAGCGACGGGTTGAACCCGACCTGCTGGAAGGCGGCGAGCACCTCGGTTGGCCGCCACAGGTCCCGCTGGGCGGCCACCATCCGCAGATTCCACTTCACCGAAGGTTCCCCTTGTCCATCACCAGTCGCTGAGCCGCCCGGGAGCTGGCCGCCAGATTCGCGAGCTCCGGGTCAGCGTGCGCAGTCGCCATGTACCGAAGAGTCGTAGTTGCCCAGTCGTGTCCGAGGACCTTCTGGACCTCCCAAAGTGTCATCCCACGCTCGTAGTTGTGGGTTGCGCAGGCATGCCGCAACAGGTGCGGAAACAGGTCGGTGACCGGACCCGTCAGGTAGTGCGCGGCCGCGGTGTGCAAGGCTTTCCGGAACGTCGAAGGCACGATCGCCGGCGCGATCGGCACGTTCAGGTCGGCGATCGCCTTCGACTTGCGCTCCGACGGCCACAGCGGCGCCCGCGGGTGCTCGGCGTCGTCACCGAACTCGCCCCGGATCTCCTCGATGTACCACCACAAGAGGGCGCGGCCCTCCTGAAAGAGGTACGCCTCACGCGGCCGGGGCCCGGAACCATGGGCGCCCTTACCGAGGACGACGAACCGGCCCCACTGGCCATGCTCCCAGTGGATGTCGCCGAGGCAGACCCCGCACAGCTCCGCCGCGCGCACTCCCGACAGGTAGGCGATCTTCGACATCACGTAGTCGCGGCAGGCGACCGCGTACTTCCGTGCGTTCGGCAACTCGTCACGCCAGCGGGCGAAGAAGTCCTTCATCGCAGTCTGGGACGGCGGGATGCGTAGCCCGAAGTCGCCCCGGTGGCGCGGCCGGTTGAACGGGTCGATTGGAGACTCGACGGTCGCGCCGAAGCGGCGCATGATCTCGCCCGCGTACCGTTGCTCGAGGAAGGCGAAGTACGCGTCGATCTTGTTGATCTTTCCACGCAGTGTCGACTGCGCCCGCTTGCCGGGGCCCGCGAAGTACTTGTCGACCTCCCGGGGCGTCAGCTGCCAGGGGACCGCGCCGTAGTACTCACAGACTTCGATCACCGGCTTGATCAGCCCGTCGAGCGTCGTCGGCGCCAGGCCAGCCGCGTCGCGCGCCCACTGGTACTCCGAGAGCGTGTCGAGGAAGAAGCTCTCCTCGTCGTAGGCCGACATCCGGGCCTGGCGGCGCCGCTGGAGCGTGACGACGTCCGCGAGACCGGTTTCGACCGACACCGACGCCGGGTCCACCAGCGCGGCCGACTCCGGCACGGGGCGTACGAGCGTCAGCACGCGACTTTGGGAATCTGCCACGAGGTCGCATATTACAGCGATTACTCGCAGATTTTGCGAGTTGCTGCGGAGATCTCACGTCAGCGGCTGGGGCGGGCCGATGAGGTGATCTACCTGCCGAGATACGGCTTTGTGGTCGTCGAAGGTCCGACGGGAACCCGCGCATACTCCACTAAGGACGATCTGGTGGGCGCCCGGGAGAGTCTGCGCCGCATGATTCGGACCGAGAACGCTCCCTGACGGCCGGATGGAGGCAGGGGCTCGCGCCACCACGGGTGGATCGTCCGGGGTCTCATCCTTGAGGTTGATCGGCGTAGGTCCGTGCCTGCGTACGCCACAGCCCAGCGTACTCGGCGTCGGCGGCCAGGAGCTGCTCGTGCGTGCCTTCCTCCAGGAGGCGGCCGCCGTCGAGGACGATGATCCGGTCGGCGGCGCGGGTGGAGCCGAGGCGGTGGTGATCAAGACGACGGTGCGCCCTTCGCTGAGGGCGCGGATGCGGTCGTAGACGGCTTCCTCGGCCCGGAGGTCGAGCGCGGACGTGGGTTCGTCGCAGATCAGCAGGGGGGCGTCCTTGCGGTGGAAGACTCGCGCGCCGGCGAGGCGCTGCCACTGGCCGCCGGCCAGGTCGCGGCCGCCCCACTGGGAGGGGGCGAGGTTGGTGTCGAGGCCGTTAGGCAGGCGCGCGATGACGTCGTCGACGCCGGAAGCGCGGGCCGCGTCTATCACGGCTCGGTCCGAGCTGTCGCCCTGGCCGAGGGTGATGTTCTCGCGGGCCCGCACCTGCCAGCGGGCGATGTCCTGGGGCAGCAGGGCGAGCCGTGACCACACCTGTTCCGGGTCGGCCGTGGCCAGGTCCACGTCGTCCCAGGTGACCGTGCCGGTGGTGGAGGTGTAGAGGCCGGCGAGGAGTTTGGCGAGGGTCGACTTGCCCGCGCCGTTCGCGCCCACGATCGCCAGGACGTCGCCGCGGCGCACGGTGACGCTGACGTTCTCGAGGACGGGCAGTTCGCTGCCGGGGGAGCGGAAGGCGATGTTGCGGGCGGCGATGACAGCCGGGCGGTCGGGCACCGGGGCGGGCTCGGCGGGAAGCTGGGAGCGGTGTGCGGCGTCGGTGAGGAAGCTGGCCCAGTCGCCGAGGTACAGGCCGATCGCGGTGATCAGGCGCGACGGGGCGCGCAGCGCGTCCGAGGCGAGGCAGGTCCGGATGGCAGTCGACAGTCCGTTGCCCGGTTGCCGCAACGACTATCGGGCGTTTCTACAGCAGGGCCGGGTGGGAGATCTCGCGTTCCGTACGTTCAGCGAGCGGATGGTTCACGGGCATGGCCACATCGGCCGGTCGTCGAGCAGTGCGGCCTTCATCAGTCCGTCGGGCACCGGCTTGTTGTACCAGTCGAGAACGATCGCCAGGTCGATGCTGCCGCGGGTCAGCCGGACCATCGATTCGCCCGGCGCCATCTCCTGCAGGCGGATCCGCAGCTGGGGTACGTGTCGCGCGGTGTCGTCAGAGCAGGCGGCACGAGGCCGCGGGCCGCCGTGGGGAAGGCACTGAGCAGCAGCTCGCCCAGGGCCTGGCCGCGCTGCGCCTCCAGGTCCGCCTGGGCGAGCTCGATCTGCGACAGGATGCGCGTGGCGTGCTCGACGAGCAACGGGTCTGTTTCGGCGAGCCACACGCCGCGGCTGTTCTTGACGAGCAACTGCTGCCCGGTCTCCCGTTCCAGCTTGGCCAGCTACTGCGACACCGCGGAGGTGGTCACATTCAACGCGCCCGCCGTGCTGCTCACCGATCCGTGGCGGGCCGCAGCGTTCAGCGTCTGGAGACGCTCGAGATTCGACACATGTGCCGCCAGCGCGAGTCGGTACCAGGCACTGCGCCGACTCAGTCGGCGATGTGCCCGACGACCTGGGGGATCTCGAACAGGTTGCCGGTGTCTCCAGTGTGCAGGAAGGCCACGTTGCTGCCGGCGGGAATCCTCCCGCTGCGGGCGTGGTCGAGCATTCCAGCGAATCCCTTGCCGGTGTAGACGGGGCCGACGAAGACGCCCTCGGCTCGGGCCAGTTCGCGGATGGCTGCCGTGCTCTCCGCGGATGCGACGGCGTATTCCTCGCCGATGAAGCGCTGGTCGATGTCGATCTCGGCGCGGATCGTCGCATCGTCGGGTACGGGAGCACCCAGGGTGGCCAGCACTGCCTTGGTTCGCTCGACGACCACGCCGGCGTTCATTCGATCTTCGTCGTTGAGCCTTTGGATGGCGATCGACCGGATCTTCACCGGGTGCCCCAGGCTCAGCTTGGCTGCCAGCAGCCCCGGCAGCGCGGTACCGGTGCCGATCGTGTGGTAGACGTAGTCGAGCTCGATCCCCGCGGCTTCGGACTGGTCAAGCATCTCGCGGAACGTCAGGGCGTGTGCGATGAAGCCGTCGGAGTGCACACCACCGGTCCCGACCACGAGGACGTTGTGCCCCTCCGCTTCGAGTTCGGCCTTGCGTGCCTCAATGGTGTCGGTGACCCGCGCGGCTTCGTCCTTGGCTTGCCACTCGTTGCCGCTGACGTTGACGACGTGGGTTTCGACATCCATCGTCTTGTTGAGCAGATAGTTGCCGCGGAATTCGCGGAGCTCACCGTGCCGGGGAACGTTCCGCGTCAGAACCAGGATCGGCGTGATTCCTGCGTTCAGGCAGGCGGCGGCGAACTGTAGACCCGAGTTGGTCAGGTATGCGCCCTGGGTGATGACGTGCGTCACTCCGTTCTCGAGGGCTCGCCCCAGGATGAACTCGGCCAGGCGCATCTTGCTTCCGCTGATCGCACTGGGCCCTGCCAGGTCCTCGCGCTTCATGAAGAAGTTGATCCCGTGCGCGGCCGACAGGTTGGACAGGGCATGGAACGGGGTGGGGTAGAACCCGACCCGGCGTCGAGGGAGTTTGCTGATAGCGGCGTCGAATTGCGTGATGTCCATGTGCTCAGCGTCGACCACACCTCTGGGTTAGAGCAAACAATGATTTCTGCTCGGTCGATAAGTTATCCTTAACCTCATGTCTTGGTTGTTCGATCCGCGGCATCTGGTGACCCTTGCGGCTGTCGTGCGGCTCGGCTCGTTTGCCGCTGCCGCAGACGAGCTGGGCTACACCCAGTCCGCGGTCTCGCAGCAGATTGCCGAACTGGAACGACGGGTCGGTGCGCGAGTCCTGGTCCGACGCCCTGTTCGGGTGACCGAGGCCGGACAGGTCCTTCTCGACACCGAGGCCGCAATCAGCGTCTCGATGACTCGCGCCGCAACCGAGCTCGCGGCGCTTGCGGACGGAACCGGCGGAGAGGTGCGACTCGGCGCGTTCATCTCGGCGGCAGCCTCCATCGTCCCTCCCGCGTTCGCACGCCTACGGGCGACCCATCCGGGAGTTCAGATCACACTCCGTGAACTTGAGCAGCGCGAAACGTATGCGCTGCTGTTCCGGGGAGAGATCGACCTGGCCATCACTTTCGACTACGAACACGCTCCCAGCCCAGTGCCCGCCGGGCTCATACAAGAGCACCTCATGGACGATCCGATCATGGTCGTCCTTCCCGCTGGCCATCCCCTGGCCGGAGCTGACAGCGTCACCCCTGCCGACCTGCCCTCGGACGCATGGATCAACACCGCAGTCGACTTCCGCGACTTGGCAGCTTCTCCCCTCGACGGCGACCGGAGAAGCGGGCATCGTCTGGACTTCAACGGCATGGACTTCCGCACCGCGCTCAATCTCGTCGCGGCAGGCCTCGGCGTCGCCCTGCTGCCACGGTTGCTGTTGCTGGACGCTCCGCCGAGCATCGTGGTTCTGCCCATGCGGCAGCCCACACTCGTCCGCCGTCTCTACACCTGCCGGCTCGATACACGAGGCGTGTCCGCATCGGTCAAGCGGCTAGAGATGCACCTGCGGGAAGCAGCGGCGAACCTCTGAAAGACAGCACTTTCTGCTTCGCATGTTTCACGGCACCAAGCCGGGCCGGATGAACCGGCCGGTCCACGATCTGGAGCATCAACGAGTGGTTGTGCTTCCTTCATCTCGCCTGCGCAGGATGGGGGCGTACAGGAATTCAACGATGAGACTGGGCCGCCCTACGAACAGGAGATGACTCGTCTGCCACAGCTGGAAACCGTGCATTCGTTGTCGGGTTATTCGGCGACCCACGCATGGGTAGCTGACCAGACGTGATCATCGAGGCCGCCCAGCACCGTCTCCACGAACTGCCGCCGGTCAGCGTCGTGATCGCGGAACCATGTTCCCAGCTGGTGCTGTGCATCCGGAAGGTCGAACCGTGTGTACTGGGCGTGGGCGGCCAGCGCATCCTGGACGGCATCGGTCACTGCGGTCGGGATCACCGTGTCCGTGCCCGGCACGGCGAGCACCGCCCGGCCTTCGTACGCCCCCAACACCTGAAGCGCGGGCGCGGCCCGCCAGCTGTCCGGCTGCCGGATGATCTCGCTGAACCGGCCGCTCCCGTCCTCGAAGGGCACGTCCCACGCCTCGGCCGCGTACACGGCGGGCGCGCACAATCCCAATGACATCACACGATCCCCGTAGTGCCGGACGAGATCGGCCACGGTCTGGCCGCTCATGCTGAAACCCACCAGAACCAGCGGTCCATCCGCTCCCGCGTATGCATCGATCACCGAAACGGCCTGCTCGAACCTTCGCCGCAGGCTCAACTTACTGAGTTTTCCGGTGCTTTCACCGTGCCCGGAGAAATCGAAGGCGATCCCTCGGCAGTCGCGGGCTACGAACTCCCGTACCAGCGGAAGCAGTCGCTCCGTGCTGCTGGTGCCTGCGCCATGCAGCATCACGGCGGTGGCCCCGAAAGATACACCACCGTGCACACCGCTGAGCCGTTCACCATCGTGGTCGTGCGTGAGGTCGAAGAGCATGCGTCCTATTCACTCACGACGAGGCCCCCTGTCTCTCGAGAGTGTCACCACTGGCGTCCAACCCTAGCCGCCGTCATCTGTTCGAGCCTGGACGACAACCGCGCTCGTCTCTATGAATCACCCTGTCGGCATGAAAACGCCTGCGCTCCGTGCCTGCCCGATGCTGCAGGTCATCCTGATCCTTTTCGTCTCGAAGTGCTCCTCGGCACTGACTCCCCCCGCGCGTCAGGAGCGCGGTTTGGCGCGTCGTCAAGGAGCCCTCCCGGCCAGGCCGCCGGAGACCGGCGTGGTGCCGAGGTCGCTGTCGCCGTCCTCGTGGCGCAGGACCCAGTCGTCGAGATCGAAGGCCATTTCCAGCGGTTCCCTGGCCATGTAGGCGCGCAATTGCTCCGTCTCACCGGCGACTGGACCCCTTTCGGAGGAGAGCAGTTCCCGAAGGACGGCCTCGGCCATCGCAAAGCGCACTCGCGCGGCACGCGGAGATACCTCTAGGACATCGCCGATGAGCTGCCAGTCGACACCGCTCATCCGCTCGAATACGGCCGCGGCCTCGAAGAACCGCTCCGCGGCGGCGACCACTCGGGCGGCATCGACCAGTACGGTGCCCGGCGAACGGTTGGTGCCGTCAGGATTCAGCTCGCTCTCGCCAATCGGGACGAACGCTCGCGCAAGGTCGGCCAACTCGCACGCCTCGTAGGACATGATCAGTCTCGCCCGTGCCGCATCCGTGTACGGTGCAGCGGCCCCCGTGTCGTCTTCGGTCATGCCAGTCAGCCTCACCTTTCGACAATAGAGATGATCAAGCGCGACTTTTCTCCATGGTCAACCGCGCAGGAAGTACAGAGCGGTCGTCACCGTGGCGGTCGTCAGGAGAACGCCCCGCAACAGCCGGGCGGGAAGGCGGCGGGCCAGGTGGGCACCAGCAAAGCCCCCAGTGGTCGCACCGGCCATCATGGCGGCCAGAAACAGAGGGGTGTGCAGTGCATCCGAGGTGAATAGGAACAGCACACCTGAGATGAGAAATACGGCCGCGAGTTGGGCGATCCGCATCGGATTGCCGGCTGCGGCATCGACGCCAAGGCCGACACTCCACAGGGCCACCATCAAGATGCCTACGGCGCCACCGAAGTATCCGCCGTACGCAGCGATGAAGAATTGGCCGATCAGCACGGAACGCGAGCTCATGCCGGCGGAGCGGCCCAGCACCCGGCTCACCACGCGGGACAGACGCTGCCCCAGGGCGAGGACCACGGTGGCAAAGGCGAGCAGCCACGGCGAGGCGGACTCGAACGACGAGGCAGGAAGGCACACCAGCAGGCCGGCGCCGACACCGCTGCCTATCACGCTGGTCACGGTCAGTGCTGTGGTGGACGCAGCCCCCACCGGGGCGAGTTCGCGCCGATACACCCAGGCACCGGCCACAGCACCGGGTACGAGAGCAATCCGGGCGACCGCGTTCGCCGTCACCGGCGACAAACCGACGGCCACGAGCGCGGGCAGCGCGACGAAGGTTCCTCCGCCTCCGACGGAGTTCAGAACTCCGGCGGCTACACCAGTCAGCAGGACAAGGGATGTCTCAATCACATCCCGAGCGTCACCCGGAGGAGCTAGTTTTCACAATGCGGAATCAACGCACTCTACCTAAGGCTGGACCTTAGGCACAGGCAATCCGCTACGCCCTGAACAACCTTCGGCTGTTCCTTCACATCGTCACGAAGGGATCGATCACCGCGGGCACCTATCGCACGCACCTGAGCCTGGCCTCGGCCAAGGCTCGCGTGCGTGGCAGCGGTCGCCTAGCGGCTCGACATGTCACGACGCCGCCTGTTGCCATGCGAGCAGCAACCGTTGCCTCTCGACCTCGTCAACCTGTGCAAAATGATCGAACGCCTCGCGCACCTGCTCTACCTCGTCCAGGTACGCGCGTGCGATCCGCGCGGTGCGTTCGGAGAACGGCAGTGTCTCCAGTCCAGCGATCAGCAGTTCGACGCGATGCCACGCCGCCATGAGCAGGCCGAGTTCTGCTGGTTCGAACGACGCGGGCGCGTCGCCCCTCGTGTGCTTCTCCATCTCCACGGCCTTCTCCCTCAGATCGGAGTGTCCGGCTCCGCCGTATACCCCGGAGCCGGTTCTCATAAAACGTGACCGGCAAGAGTACGCCGATTCCCCCCTGCGTTGGGGATGCCTTCGTACAGACAGAAGTCCTCGGTGAGCACGATGTGTCCCTGTTTGCTCAAAATGATTCCTACATTCCTCTCCATGCCGTCGCTGCTGTGCGGCAGGATGGATCGGATGAGCAAGGAGAGCGCACCGGCGGGAGAGCTTCCCAAGTACGCGGAGCGGGTTCTCGACGTCGCCGAGGGGATTCCGCGCGGGCGAGTCATGACGTACGGGGACGTGGCCGAATGGCTGGAAGAGGGCGGTCCTCGCCAGGTGAGCCGGGTGATGACTCTCTACGGGGACGCGGTCCCGCCCCATCCGCCTCGCATGCGACCGGCCCCCTTTCGGGGGAGAGCAGTTCCCGGACGGTGCCTCGGCCATCGCGAAGCGCAACCGCGTAGTGCGGGGAGACACGCTCAGTGCATTGCCGGCGACCTGCCAGTCGGCACCGACCATCCGCTCGTACACGACCGCGGCCTCGAAGAACCAGTGCACAGTTTGATCACTTGGGCTGCGTCGGCCAGCACGGTGCCGGGCAAGCAGCTGGTGCCGTCAGGGCGCAGCTCGTGTTCGCCGATCGGGACAAATGCACGGGCAAGGTCGGCCAGCTCGCATGCCTCGTAGGCCATCACCAGCTTCGCCCGTGCCGCATCCGTGTGGAGGATAGTGGCTTCCGTACCGTCTTCGATCATGTCAGTCACCTTTTGGTTTTCGACGATGGGGATGATCAAACGTGACTGCCGTGCATGGTCAGCTACGCAGGAAGTACAGGACGGTCGTCACCGTGGCCGTGGCCAGGAGGACGCCCCGCGGCAACCGGACGGGAAGACGGCGAGCCAGATGGGCGCCAGCGAAGCTCCCAGCGGTCGCGCCGACCAACAGGACGCCCAGGAGCAGGGGGGATGTGCAGTGCATCCGAGGTGAACAGGAACAGCACGCCCGAGGTGAGGAAGACGGCCGCGAGTTGAGTGAGCCTCTTCAGCGGTGACTCTCCAGGGTGAGGACCGCCTTGGTCATTGCCGTGAGGCGGTTGGGGCTGCTGCGGGCGTGGCGGAAGATCCGCCAGGACTTGAGCCGGGCGAAGGCCCGCTCGACCGGGCTGCGGAGTCGCGCATGCGCGCGGTTGACGTTCTTCTGGTGCACCGTCAGCTCGCGGCCGCCGTGCCGTTTGAAGGGTGTGCAGAAGGTTCCGCCGGCTCCTTCATAGGCTTTGTCGGCCAGGACGGGAATCTTCAGTCGTTCACACACGGTGACGATGCGGTGGATGCGGGCAGCGGTGATGTCCACCGTGCGGCCCGGCAGGGCCGGCGAGTACCAGATCAGTTCGCCGACCGGGTCAGTGACGGCCTGGACGTTCACTCCGTGCCGTCGGGCCTTGCCGGAGTAGTCGCGTTCGCCGTCGCCGACCCGGTCGCACTCGGCGATGGTGCCGTCCACCAGGACGTACTCCGGCTTGGCTCGCCGCAGGGCGCGGGTGAGGGACGGGGCTGTGTCCGCCAGCAGTGCGGTCACGCTGTGTACGTAGGCGTGCGCGGTGGCTTCGCTGATCTGGAAGCCTGCGGCGATCTTGGCGAGGGTGGTGTGCTCGCGCAGGTACACCAGGGCCACCATGGCCCGCTGGGAGGGGCGGAGTTTGCACCGGCGGTCACCCTCGCGGGTGACGATCAGCATGGTCACCCACTCAACGAGTGCGTGCGGTAGGTCCAGTGCGCAAGGATAGGTCACCAACGAGGCCCCCTGGCTGGCGAGTTGAGACGTGAGACATCTCGCTCAACAGCCCGAGGGCCTCGCCTGTTACGCCCCTCCACCCGTCACTCGATCAGTGGCCACGCTGAAGAAGCTCAGTGATCCGCATCGGCCTCGGCCGCGGCGTCGAGGCCGAGGCCGATGTCTCCACAAGGCCATTATCAGAATGCCTACGGCTCCGCCGAAGTACCCGCCGTACACAGCAACGAGGAAGTGCCCGATCAGTACAGCCCGCGTAATCATGCCGGCGGAGCACCCCAACACCCTGCCCAGTACCCCTGACAGGTGGCGCTGAAGGCGAAGACCACGGTGGCGAAGGCGAGCAGCCACGGCGACGCGGACTCGAACGACGAGGCCGGCAGGACGAGCAGCAGGCAGACGCCGACCCCGCTGCCGCCCACACTGGTCGCGGTCAGCGCTGTGGTGGACGCGGCCCTCACCGGGGCGAGTTCGCGCCGGTACACCCAGGCACTGGTCACGGCACCGGGTACGAGAGCGATCCGGGCGACCGCGGTCGCCGTCGCCGGCAACTGGCCGACGGTGACGAGTGCGGGCAGGGCCACAAAGGTTCCTCCGCCCCCGATGGAGTTCAGCACTCCGGCGGCAACGCCCGCCAACAAGGCAAGGAGTCGCTCGGTCATCTGCCGAGTGTCACTCGCAACCACATACTTCCACAATGCGGAATTACTGTACTCTGCCTTAGGATGAACCTTAGCCTGACCTAATGCGTTACGACCTCAACGACCTGCGACTGTTCCTCCACATCCTCACGGAGGGATCGATCACCGCCGGCGCCCACCGTATGCACCTGAGCCTGCCCTCAGCCAGCGCCCGAGTGCGCTCGCTGGAACACCACGCCGGAGTGGCCCTGCTGATCCGAGGACGCCGGGGCGTACGGCCCACCCCAGCGGGGACGACCCTGGCCCGCCACGCGCGCGACGTCCTCGACCGGACCGCCCGGCTCGAAAGCGCCGTCGCGAGCTACGCCCGACCCCAGGCCGCGCCGCTGATCCTGCTCGGCGGTGGCTCCGCGATGCACCGGCTCGTACCGCAAGCCCTGATCTCATTCCTCCACGCCCACCCGGACACCGACGTCACCGCGTCCGAGAGCCGCACCCCCCAGACCGAGCGGAAACTCGCCGACGGCGAGGCGGACCTGGGCATCCTCCTAGACGACGAGGCCGGCGGTTGCGGGCTGCGCACAGAGCCCCTCGGCGACGACTCCCTCGTCGTCATCGGGCAGGCCGGAGGAATCCTCGCCGAGCGGAGCGCACTCACCTACCACGAGACCGCTGAACACCCGCTCGTCGGCCTCGACGCCAGCTCCTCGCTACGCCGCTGGATCGAAAAGCACCTAGGACCTCACGCCCCCGTGGTGCGTTACCGCACCACTGTCACCGACCTCGGCGTCCTCATCTCCCTGGCCGCCGCCGGCGCCGGCCTCGCCGTCGTCCCGCGCCGGGCCATCGACGCCCGCCAGAGCCTGGAGGTATGCGAACTCCAGGAGCACTGGGCCCGCCGCCGCCACCTGCTGGCCTGGGGGGTCACGGACCGCGCCACCTCGACAGCAACCGAGACACTCGCCGAACACCTCCGCCGGGCGGCCCAGCCTGAGCCCCTCGACCGCAGCGCACACCGGGACAACCTCGATCGATTGCCCGTCCACGACTGCTGACTGACCCTCGCCGTGTTCGCCCCCGCCACAAAGCGCCGCGCCGGTCCCGTCGGTCGACCAGCGTGCCTGTGTATGCGGAATCAACCCAGACGATCGCAATCCCGGGATGCACCAGGTGCAACCGGAGCAGCACCACCTTGGCCGCGTCGCGGTCCTGGATGTCGGCCGCGGCGACCATGACGAGCAGGACCAGGCCACGAGTGCCGACGACGATGTGCCGCTTGCGGCCATTTTCTTCCCGGCGTCGTGGCCGCGGCTGTCGCGGCTGGCCGTCTCGGACGCCTTCACGCTCTGGGGGTCCACGATCACTGCGGCCGTCTGAGGAATAGCCCCGGCGGTTCCGTGCGCCCGTGCGCTTACGCCCCGCCTCCCAGGCGCTGATCGCACTGCCGCCCGTCGATCCGCCGGTGATCGCATTGAGTTCGTCGGCAGCTTCCTCCTGCGTCAAGTTCCGTGCCAGGCGGGCGCGTTTGAGCGGCGAGTCCCCGCTCGTGGATCCGGTCACCGCTACCCCCAGGAAAGTGTTGGGCCCATCAGCGCCTCGCGACCGCGCTGGGCCGCACTCTGGTTGTTCCCCTGACACACCAGTTTCAGCGGCGCGATCCGTAGAGGCCGACGAGTTGCCGAGACTCGTGCCTTACATAACTGTCAGGGTTGCGAGCCCTTGACCTGCTGAGCTATTTGACAGGTGTAGATAAGGCCCGACGAGCCGGAGTAATGGTGTGCGAGCACGAAGCTCTTGGCGGGCTCCTCGTTGGCTGCGTATCTCTCAGCGAGTGTCGTTTGTCGATGAGTTCGGATGTCGCCCGAGGTCCTGCGAGCCACTGAATGTCGGTGAGATTCGATGTCACTCGGACGTACGGTCAGGCCTCGCCGAGGTCGGTGCAGTGTGCGATCGTCGCATCGTCCGCCGCCACCGCGTGGCGTGCCTCCGCCTGCCGGACGCGATGGATGATTTCGGCGGGTCCGCTCGAGGCCAGGACGGCCATGACCCCTGGCCAGTCGGCGAGCCGGAACCGGTCCACGACGCGGCTGGCTCCGTTGCTGAGCAGGACGGCACCGGTCAGCTCGGAAATCGGACAGCTTCCGGTGATCGCCTCGTCTGCCGCCCGCGGGTCGTCCTTGGCCACCCAGAAGCCGCCCGGCTGGTTCCGGTTGGCGCGCAAGTCCCGGAGGACTCGGTGGTACTCGTTGCTGCCCTCGGCGGCGGCCTCGAGCGCGGGCTGGTACGACCGGCTGATGATCACCTCTCGGGGATCGGAGACGACGAGCGGCACGCCGTCTGTTCTGTCGAGCACGAGGACCGAGTCACCGAGCACCAGGTGCTCGATGAGGCCGTCGGACCGGCGCAGGATGGCTACGGTCGCCGACGGACTGATGGGGTCGGCGACGTCGCAGGTGTCCCGGTGATCGTCCGTCACCTGCTCGATGGCCTCGGCAAGCAGCGCAGCAAGGCTGCGGGCCCGCACGAGTGACAAGAGGCTGAGGAGGCTGCCTCCCAGGCGGCTGGCATACCAGGCCACGCCGTGCCGGCAGATCGATTCGGTGCCGGAGATGCCAGCGCCGTCGATCAGCACCGCTCCCGTCGGTGTGGCGCCAGCGAAGTCCTCGTTCGCGTGGCCAATCCGCGCCGCAGCGCTCGCCATCGTCACCCGCATGCCCTGCCGCCGCCCTCCCGCCGATCAAGGCGTCGACTTTAACAATCGCCGACGCCTGCAGGATGGACGCTCCGCTCGAAGGCCCATTCCTGGGAAATGACGTGATCGTCCAAGGTCAGACTATGGCGGCTTGTTCGGCTCGGGCTTTGGTCTGGGCGAGGCGGTAGGAGTCAGTGCCGGTCTCGATGATGGCCGCGTCGAAGGTGAGCCGGTCGACGATGGCTGTGCAGAGCCTCGGATCACTGAACGTCTTCGTCCAGCCGCCGAAGCTTTCGTTGGAGGCGATGGCGACGCTGTTCTTCTCCTCGCGTTCGGTCAGGACCTGGAACAGCAGCTCAGCACCCCTGCGATCAAGCTCCATATATCCTAATTCGTCAATACAGAGGAGATCGACGCGTCCGTAGCGGGCGATCGTCTTGGTCAGTAGCCGTTCGTCGGCTGCCTCGACGAGTTCGTTCACCAGTTTCGTGGCGAGGGTGTAGCGGACGCGGTATCCCTTCATCGCGGCCTCCGTGCCCAGCGCGATCAGGAGATGCGATTTGCCGGTGCCCGAGTCGCCGATCAGGCAGAGGGGCTGTCCCTTCCTGACCCACTCGCAGGTCGCGAGGGTGTTGATCGTGGCGGCGTCGACGTTGGGGTTGGCGTCGAAGTCGAACGCCCGCAGTGATTTCTCGCGCGGGAACGCGGCGGCCTTGATGCGCCGTTCCGAGCGGCGGCGGGCCCGGTCGTCGCACTCGGCCAGCAGCAGTTCGGCGAGGAAGCCCTTGTAGGACATCTGATCGCGCTTCGCGGCCTCGGCGAGGTCGGGGAACTGGCCCCGGATGGTGGGCAGCCGCAGCATCCGGCATGCCTGGTCGATGGCGGTGTCGGCGGCTTGTTCGGTCAGGCCGTGATGGCGTTGGGCACTCACGTCGCGTCTCCCTCGGTGGCAGGGGCACCGCCTGGGCGGCGGTGTCGTAACAGCTGGTCGTAGGGGGCCACCGAGGGCAGCGGCCGGGTGTCGGCCGGCAGATGGGACATCCGCCAGTCGGACAGGAAGGTGACCGTCGCCCGCTGTCGCCCAGGCGGCTCGGGCAAGGAAACGTGGGCGGGAGCGGAGGCCGCCAGTTCGTCGGCTTCAGCGGCCTTGCGGGCCTCCAGGGCGACCGCGTCCGCGGTCAACGCGCCCGCCCGCAGGGCCGTGGCCAGTCCGGCGACGATGTGCTCGTGGCTCATGTGCCGGCCCAGCAGCAGAACCTCGATCAGGGCCTTGGTGCCGTCCTTGTCGCCGTGGGCCGCCTGGGCGGCCGTCCACCAGTTGTCATGGACCGGCGTGAACTTGCCTGCGGACTTGGCCTGTTCGAGCGCGGTGGCGCCGGGGAAGGCGCCGGGCTTGCGGATCAGCGCCTCCAGGTAGTGGTCCAGCTCCAGGCGTGAGCCGGCCTTCGTGCTCAGCCGCTCGTGGCGGGCGACCTCCTGGCCCCGGTCGTAGACGATGAGGTGGTTGGCGTGCAGCATCACCCGCACCGTCCGGCCGATCAGCCGGACCGGAACCGAGTAGCGGTTGGTCTGGACGGCGATCTGGCTGTAGCGGTCGACCCGCGGCGTGAAGAGCCGTCCCGTCTCGAACAGCTCGGTCGGCAACGGCTTGAGCAGCGGTGCCTCGACGGCGAAGTACTCGCCCACCGTCCTCGCCCGCGAGCGGATTCTTCGGCCTTCGTCCTGAAGGTCCCACCGGTCGACCATTTCGTTGAGCTCGGCCAGCGAGGCGACCTCGGGAACGGGGACGAAGTGGTTGCGCCGGAAGTACCCGATCTGCCCCTCGACGCCGCCCTTCTCGTGGGCGCCTTCGAGTCCTGGCCTGCAGTAGAAGCTCTCGATGCCCCAGTGCGTGCGAAACGCGGTCCACCGCTCGCTCTCCTGACGGTGCCGGGCGAACCCGAGCACCTTGGCGACCGCGGCCTTCAGGTTGTCGTAGCGGACCTTGCCGCGAGGGGCGCCGCCCAGCACGGACAGCGCGTGAACGTGGCCCTCGAAGAACGCCTCCTGGCCGCAGGACGCGAAGACCCGGTGGACCGCCTTGCCCGAGTACGACAGCCGGAAGGAGAACAGATAGCAGCGGGTCACCACGCCGGCGAGGACGATGTGCACGTCCCCGAAGTCCACTTCTGCCTCGGTGCCCGGCAGATGGGTCTGCGGCACGAACACCTCCGACGGCCCCCGCCCCGCTTCCTGACGGATCTCCCCACGACGCGTGGCGATGTAGCCGCGGACCATCTGATACGAGATCTCCGCCGCGGCGTACTCGTCCAGTAGCCGGTCGAAGACCCGTTTGGCGGTGTGCCGTTGCTTCGGCGGCGCGTCCAGATCTCTGCGGAGCATCTCGTCGATCAGCGGCTTGTAGGGATCCAGCCTGGTCGGGCGCAGGGGCAGCTTCTTGCGCGGCTCGGGCCAGACCAGGTCCAGTGCTTTGCGGACCGTCTGCCAGGTGACCCCGTACTTGCGCTGCAGAGCGCGCATCGACGTCCCGGCGCGGTGGTCCCGGCGGATCGCCGCGTACAGGTCGGCCTTGGATTTCGACAGGCGCATCAGTGCCCCCAGCGGGAGATGCACAGCCATCGTCCCACCGCAAGGTCCCAACTGCCCCTAAAACACAGCGACATCGCTTTTACCGGAACAACGGTGACATCCGCGCTCAACGGCAAACGACACTACGACTCACCGACAGAGCCATGTGCGCGCCGGCTGCTCGCCGAGGACGCCGAGCCGCCCATGCCTGAGGAGCTGGAGACGCTCACCTTGCAGCTGCGCGGGCACATCATGCTCGCCATCCCCGAAGTCGAGGCCGCGGCCGGCAGGCTCCCCAACGACGACGTGCCCCGGCGTGCGCCCTCGCCTGCGTCGGGGAAGCCCGTATGCGGCTCGGGCTGGAGCCGAAGCCCAGCCTGCCCGCCGGAATCGCTCACGCGCAGTGCCTCGCCCGTTTGGTGAACGCCCTCCTCGACCATTTCGAGAACCTTGGCGGCGGGCGGGAGACGGCTGTGCAGGCGGCGCTCCGACGTCTCGGTGAGCACTGTGCTTCCTGCCGGACCTGCATGACCGTGAACGAGGCTGGCGAGAACGCCAACGTTCCGTGCGAGGCGGGCGCCCGGCTGTACGAGGAATGGCGGCAGGCGCGGCGCGGCCCCGCCGTGGTGGTGTCATCACACCGGTGAGACCCCGCCCGTCCCTACCGGGCAACCGACGGAATGCTACGACCTGTTGAAACACGCCTTCCGCAGTGCGGGGGATCCCGCGTTGAGGTGCGGAGATCCCGGTGAACCTTCGTACGCCAGCATCGTCGTTCTGGGTGGTCTGAGCGGGTTCCCAGGCGGAGCAGACGGCCCCCGCAAGGCCAGCGGCGCGGGTGGGGCGTACAGGGCTTCCTCTCGAAGATCAAGCTCAGCAGGGCCAGACGATGCCCCTGAGCCTCACGTTCCCCGAGTAGATCCAGCCAAGGGTCCAGTTCGGATAGGCGCTGACGTAGTACCAGGTGTTGCCGTAATCGTTCTTGTAGTAGCAGTAGATGGTCATCGTCCAGCCCTGCTGCAGGGTAGCCCTCGTGCCGCAGTCGGCGTAGGGCCCCGGCCGCAGCGGGGCGGTCGGCTCTTTGACTTCACCCCAGGTCGCGTCGTACGCGTCGGGGTCCGGTGACCAAGTCGAAGGACAAGCCAGAGCAGTTGCTCCTGCCGTGGCCGGAGTGGGCTGGGCGGGTGCGGCTGGCGCCGCCTGGGCAGGAACGGCCATCGCGCTGAGAGCAAGCGTGCTCCCGAGAGCGGCGGTCACGAGGATGCGACGGAAACGCATATGCAGGCTCCTCCAGGGAAGTGGACGTCCGAGCACCGACAAAACTCGCCTCTACAAGGGCGGATTGCGCTGACGGGCCGAGGACGGGATTGGTAGTCGACGACTGCCGTACGATCAATCGATCAACAACGAGCCTGGTGGCGGACACCAAGACGAATCAATAGCGGGCCGCTGTCCCGGACAGGCCGACCGCTGTCCGGCCTGGTCCCCCGCTTGTCCGGATTCTTGTCCGGCGGCAGTGTCGGCCTCGCATAGTGCGCCGACGAACTGCTGTCCACCGCTGGATGTATCACATGGAAGAGGCGGTGCTGTATGCGGGCCGACGCCCAAACGCGTCGACAAGCTCGTGCTGATCACGCCGAGCGTCAATGCCGTCTGCGCTCCCGAGGCAGTTGACGCGTCCCCAAATTGGGAACCGGCCGCGACGCGAGCGTCGCCGGACTAGCGGCGGCCGCCCGGCCCGCTGACCCGCTCCAGGCATTCCGTCACCTCACGAACTGCATTTCGTCGGTTCCTCGATGTGCTGCTGGGGAGGACGGGTCACGGGGTTCTGCGCATCGGGATGACGTCGGGTCCGGTGGGCATGGCGGGGCGGGCGGCTTCCGGTGTGGCTAGGCCGTGTCCGGCGGATCTTGTGACTGCCCCAGCCTTGCAGGGTGATCAACGGGATTCTGTTCCGGCAGCGCACCGGGGTACCGTGGCGGGATCTGCCTGCGCGTTTCGGTCGGTGGAAGACCGTGTACGAGCGGCATCGGCGCTGGTCAGCGGATGGCACATGGGACAGGCTCTTCGCGGCTGTCCTCGCTGATGCTGACGCGGAAGGCCGCATCGACTGGTCCATGGTGAGCGTGGATTCCACCTCCTGCCGGGCCCACCAGCACGCCGCGGGAGCACGTAGGAAACCCCGTGGCTTCCGGGAAAAGGCGCACGCCCCTGCAGCACCGCCCCGATGAGGGCCTGGGACGCTCACGGGGCGGCCTGACCTGCAAGATCCACCTTGCCGGTGAGGGCGGACGCCGCCCACTGGCCTTGCTGATCACCCCGGGGCAGTGGGGCGACGCTCCGCAGCTCATCCCGGTCATGGAGCGTGTCCGTGTCGCCCGCCGGGATGGCGGGCGTCCGCGGACTCGGCCTGGCCATCTCGGCGGAGACAAGGCTTACTCGTCCCGTCGCAACCGCCGCTACCTGCGGCGACGCCAGATCAAGCACACGATCCCCGAACCGAAGAACCAACGGGCCAACCGACAGCACAAAGGCAGCAGGGGCGGTCGGCCCGCCGGCTTCGACAGGACGATCTACAAACGCAGGAACGAGGTGGAGCGGACGATCAATGCCCTCAAGAGCTTCCGGGCTGTGGCGACGAGGTTCGACAAACGCGCCTACGTCTTCTACGGCACCGTCACCGTTGCCTCGATCCGACTTTGGCTCCGGTCGCCACCCACCGGAGAGACCTAGTAGTAGCCCTTCGCCCCGTCAAGCAGTTCCCTCACGATGTCCGCGTGCCGTCCACTCTCCTCAACGAGATGGATGAGCATCCAGGTTGGCGTTGCCGGAGCGGTAGTCGGGGTGGCGGCCGACGTCATCCAAAGAGGCCGCGGCCACGATCTCGTTGCTTCGGGCGCACTGGGCCTCGTACGACGCACACACGCGGCCGGGAGTGCGCCCCATCGCTTCGAGGGAACCGGATGCGCACCACCGGCCGTCGTTCAGGCCCGGGTGTAGCCGCCGTCGGCGAAGAGTTCGGCGCCGGTGACGAACGACGAGGCGTCCGAAGCCAGGAAGAGGGCGGCCTCGGCGATTTCCTCGGCGTCGGCCAGCCGCCCCAGTGGCACGACGGCCTCGGCGAACTGGTCGACGTCCGGCCCCGCGGCGCCCAGCAGGCCCGGGGTCCGTGTGGGTCCCGGGCTGAGCACGTTGACCCGGAATCGGCGCTCCCGCGACTGCCGGGCCCAGTTGTGCACGAAGTTGCTCACCGCCGCCTTCGAGGCGCTGTAGACCTCGAGTTGCTCATTGGGCCGCACGCTGTTGCTCGAGCCGACGACCAGGATGGAGGCGTTCTCCGCCAGCAGCGGAAGCGCCTTCTGAACGGTGAATAGTGGGCCCTTGACGTTGACGGCGAGCGTCAGGTCGACGTTCGCCTCGGTGTGGGCGCCGAGCGCGGCGTCCGCGACGATTCCCGCGTTGGCCACCAGCACGTCGATGTGTCCGGCCTCCTCGCGGACTCGCGCGTAGAGCGCGTCCAGGTCGGCCAGGATCGAGACGTCGGATCGTACGCCGGTGGCCGCAGGGCCCATCTCCTTGACTGCCGCTTCGAGGCGGTCGATGTCCCGGCCGGTCACGAAGACCCGTGCGCCCTCCCGGACGAAGCGGTGGGCGATGGCCAGCCCGATCCCGCTGGTCCCTCCGGTGATCACGGCCACCTTCTCCTGCAGCACGCCTGGCATGTCGAACCCCTTCAGTTATGGAATGGATCGTCCATAACGTAAGCAGTAATGGACGATCGAGTCAAGAATGGATAGGCTGAGACCATGCCGAGACCACGCGCATTCGACGAACGCCAAGTCCTGGAGCGGGCCCGGGAACAGTTCTGGGCGACCGGCTATGCAGGAACCCGGATGGACGACATCGCCCAGGCGACCGGCCTGGGCAAGGGCAGCTTGTACGGCGCATTCGGCGACAAGGGCAAGCTGTTCCACCGTGTGTTTGGCGACTGGTGCACCGCAGTCGTTGAGGTGGCCGAAGGGCGGCTGGCAGGTGGCCCGGACGCAGAGGCCTTGGCCCGGCTGTCGGGATACGTGCACCTAATGGCGGAGAACACCGCCTCCGACACCGAGCGCCGCGGGTGCCTGTTGGCCAAGGGCGCGGCGGAACTGGCCCAGCACGATCCGACGGTCGCCGGGCGGTCGGCCGAGACCATGACGGCGCTGCTGACCCTGCTGCGGACGGAGATCAGCGCCGCCCAGCGCCACGGCGACATCGATAGCGCTGCGGATCCGGAGCGGTTGGCGGCACTGCTGCTGACGGTGGTCCGCGGTATCGAGGCGGTAGGCAAGGCCGGCCTGGACCCGGAGACGCTGCGGAACATTGCAGACACCGCACTGGCGGTCCTGCCCATGCCCGAGGGGCAGAAACGCCTCGCAACCGGGCGCAGTCCGGCCCGCGAGAACTAACTTGGTGCCATCACGGTCACATGATCCGCCGGACAGTGCCTAGCAGGGCCACGATGGTGACGGGCTGCTGGCAGTGCGGGCAGTTGCGGGTCGCGGTCGGTTCCAGTGGATCCCGCTCGGCAGTGCTGTGACGGTTGTGTCCTGGCCGCGCGGTGGGTCTGGGAGACGGAGGGAACTCCGGTAGGGCTGGTGGTGGCGAGGGTGGGGCCCGGGCCGATGGCTTGATCGGTCCGCGAGTCTTGATCGCTGCCGAGCCTGCTGATTGGCTGACCGGCATGACTGATCTCGGACCCGTCGCCTGGCCGCCTGAGCCGATCAGGACCGAGCGGCTCGTGCTCCGCGAGTCCGAGGCCCGGGACCGTGCGGCGTTCATCGAGCTGCACGCCTCGCCGGAGGTGCACACCTACCTCGGCGGTCCCCGGCCGCGTGACGAGCTTGAGCGCGAGATGCCCGAGGTGCCCGGGCGGCGGCCCGGGAGCTTCGTCGTCGATCTCGACGGGGCGATGATCGGCCAGATCCTGCTCAGGAGAGCAACCGGGCACCGTCGCCCGGCTGCCGCGGGGAAGGCCGATCTCGGCTACCTGTTCCTGCCGCGGGCGTGGGGATTCGGGTACGCCGCCGAGGCGTGCGCGGCGGCACTCGGCTGGCTCGCCGGCGCGCTTCCCGGCGAGCCGGTGGTGCTCACCACCCAGACCGCCAACGTCGGCTCGATGCGTCTCGCGGCGAAGCTAGGGTTCACTGAGGTAGAGCGGTTCGAGGCCTGGGGCGCAGAGCAGTGGCTCGGCATGTGGTCCCCGGTCACGCCGTCCGATTGAGCTCGTGCTCGACAGTGCGGATCCGCAACTCGACAGCACTGCTAGGACGGAGCCCAGCGCTGTTGAAACTCGTGAACATCTCACCAGGCGGAGACGGCCGAACGCCTCCCGAAGCGCTGTCCGTTCTCGTGGACGAAGCCAGGCCGCCAGCGAACTAGGAAGAGGGCGACCCCACGAGAAGTTCGGCGACGGCCGGTCCGCAGCAGCCGGGGCTGCTGCGGGGCGTGGTGGCGAGCCACGCCATGCCGGCCATCGTGCGACACCCGGCCCGCAAGGGACCAACGACCCGTAACCGGATGCCGCGTCTTGGGGGCGGTGGGCGGATCCGCGCTCACCGCCGGTTTCTACCTTCTGGGACTGCGTTGGGCGGCCTGCTCGAGGATCCGCCGGCGCGTCCACCGCCGGCGCCCGCCCTTCTCGGTGACAGCGTCAGTGGTCTCCAGCATGGGCAGATTGCCCTGCGAGAGGCTGCTGGAGAAGGAGTTGAGACTCTTGAACCCCAGCAGTGCCGCCGCCTGTGACGCGCCCAGGAGCTCGTCGGGGTCGCCGTCGACGGGGACGTCGGGCAGCGACTGCGCCGCCCGCTTCGCGCCGGCGCGCTTGCCGCGGCCGGGCCGGGTGGCCATCCAGTCCAGCAGGGTCTGCACGCGCCACATCTGCCGGCGGTAGGGGTTCTCCGCGGTGCCCAGCTCTTCGACGACGTCCGGGTCGGGGAAGTACCCGGGGTGGTCGCGGACGAAGGTGGTGACCTGGTTGGAGTTCTTGTACCCCAGGAACCTCGAGGCCGCCGCGGCGTTCAACAGGTCCTGCGGGTCACGGGCGGGCGGTGTGTGCTCGCGGAGCCTGGCTGGCGGGCGGTTGGCGAACCACTCGGTGACCTTCGCGTGGTCCCACAGCCGGGCACGGCCCCGCGTGCCGGCGATTTCAGGGAATCCGTTCTCGGCGCGCTCGTTGTAGAGGCCGCTGATCCGCGCGGGCGTCAGGCCCTGTTCAGCCGCGATCTCGGCAGCGTCGGCCAGGCGAGGCTCACGGCGCGAGGTCATGGCAGAACCGTCCGTCCTGTCAGAAAGCGAGCCGGCCTGCCCGACTCACAACCCACATAATGGCAGGAGTTTGGGGTGGGGGTCCAGTGCGCCGCCCAGGTTTGCCCGGGCGGCGGACGAGAACGGGGTCATTCCTCAGGGATCAGGCACACACCACGGCGGGCTGCCGCCTCGGCCATCTCCGAGTAGGCCATGGCCGCCGGGGTCATCTCCCACTCGGCCAGGGCGAGCAGCAAGAGCAGCTCGTCGCGGTCCTGGGACGTGTCGCACGGCATGCCGGCCGCAGTCGCGGCCGCCACTAGATCCCCGGGGGACAGCCCGGCGAAGCGGGCCGCCACCGTGTGGCGCAGGCTTTCAAGGCCCTGCTGGTACAGCTCGTTCGCTTCGCGCAGGAGCAGCACCAGGTCCTCGTCGTGGCTGGCCGGTGCGGCCGCGGCGAGGTCGAGGATGCGCTGGGTGGTCGTCGTCATCATGGGCAGTATGCCTTTCAGGGAAGATCAGGTGCGCCCGGAAGTGTGGGAAGCGGCACAGCCGTCGCACGGCGCGCGACGGTCGCGGCGGGCCAGATCGGGCTCCTTGCGGGGCTCCTTCTGCAAGGCCGCCCGGACCCGCTCCTGGAGGGCGGTGAATTCCGGGCCGTCGTCCGGGTGGACGAACGCCAGGGTCGGGGTGCCCCGCAGGCTTGCCGAGTGGGATCGTCCTGCGCTGGGGAAGGGTCGGGGCGCCGTTGTCGGTGCCGGATGACACCATCCGGCCATGAGTGGCGAGTCTTTCAACTGGCATGAATTCCTGGGACGTTGGCAGGAGGAATGGGTTCTGCGCGAGGACGAGGACGGCGGGCAGACCGTCGTCCCCCCGGGCAGGCCCGGGGCGGACGAGGCGGCGATCGCCGCGGCCGAGGAGCGGCTGGGGCGGCGGCTGCCGCCCTCGTACCGGGAATTCCTGGCCGTGAGTGACGGGTGGCATGTGGACGAGACGGCCGGGGTCTATCGGCTCGGTGGCGCCGCGGACATCGACTGGTTCCAGGATCCGTACGGCATGACCGCGCTGTACGAGCAGAATCTGGGCGACAACCCGCGCATGGAGGACGTCCTGCTGGCCGGGATGTGGCAACGGGCGCTACGGCCCGAGGTTGCGGCAGCCAGGCGCCCGGCCAAGCAGGACCAGGCCACCTCGACCTCGATCACGCCCCGGCTCGGCCGCAACCGGACGCTGCCACCCGCGTTACCACCCGAGAACCTGCCTGGGATGCGGGCTACGGCCGGTCGCCCACACCAATGCGAAGTACTGCCGCACACGCGGCCCGCGTACCCCGCCGCCGCTGCGGCTCGCCGGACTACTACACGGCAGGGCTGTGCCGACGCTGCCACAAAGGTGCGCCACCGCTGCCCGACTCGTGCTGATGCCGCGACGCCTGGGGGTTGTTCAAGTCGACCGGCGGCATCTGCGACGCCTGCCGCGACTGGGCCAGACGCCACCCCGGCGAAGCCGACTGCACCTCCTGCGGGCGCACCGCGTCCCTGAACCCGGAGAGCGAGTGCCGTCTGTGCTGGCGCCGACGACGAGCCTGGGAGCGCGACGGGTCCAACCCCGACCGCTTGGAGGCAGTCACCGGCGGCCACCAGCTCTTCTTCAACGGCATGGAACAGCGCCTGGCCCTGATGGTGCCGCCCGATCGCCGGCCACCGCCCAAGCGTTTCCGCACCCGCCGCACCCGGTCGCGCAAGCGGCCGGCCCTCCGGTCCATCCGCCCGGCCGTCCACCGGCAGCTCGTCCTGTTCGACTCCCGGCGCGACTACGCGCGCATGCGCACCCGGATGGTGCCCGATCCCGCGCTGCCCGAACTGCTGGAGTCCCTTGAAGCCGTCTGCCTCGGCCTCGGCGAACGCCGCGGTTGGCGGCGAGACCAAACCGCGGCCGTCAACCGCGCGCTGAAGCTCCTGCTGGCCACCCAGGACACGCCCGGCGCACCGATCGCGGCCAGCACCGTGAAGATGCTGCGCGCGATCCGCCTGCTGGTCCAGCCGACCATCGACGTCCTGGAGCATGCCGACTTCCTGGTGGAGGACCGCACTTCGGCCGTGACTACCTGGGCGGAACGCAAGACCGCGCATCTGCCCGCCCCGTGCGTGCTGAGCTCGCCGAGTGGTTCGAGGTGATGTTCAACGGGAGCACCACCACGCCGCGCCGCCGTCCCCGCTCGGATCGGACCATCCGCAACCACATCTACGCGACGCTGCCTGCGCTCAACACGTGGGCCTCCGCGAAGGATTCACTCCGCGAAGTCACCCGAGACGACGTCCTCGACGTGCTGCCCAATGGCGGGACGGCCCGCAGCGAGATGATCCAGGGCCTGCGATCGATCTTCCAGATCCTCCACGCCCGCCGACTCGTCTTCACCAACCCGGCCGCACGGATGCGCGTCGGCACGCCCGAGATCCGCGTCCCGGTATCGCTGGACGTCCCGGTCCTGCGCCGCCTCCTCGACGATCCTGACCCCGTGCGTGCCGCCTGCGCCTCTCTGCTGGTCTTCCACGGGTTGCGGCCCCGTCAACTGCGCGGGCTGCACCTGACGGACATCGCCGACGGCCGACTGCACATCGACGGGCTGCGGATTCTCCTCGCCCCGCATGCCAGAGTCGCCCTGAACGCCTACCTGGCCTACCGGGAGCGGCAGTGGCCTCGCAGCGGCAACCCGCACCTGTTCATCAACAGGGCCACCGCCGGACGGCTGATACCCGTGACGGGCGGATGGATCAACACCGTCCTCGGCATCCCCGCTCAGGCCCTGCGCGAGGACCGCATCCTCGATGAGGCACACGCCTGCGAGGGAGACCCCGCCGCATCGCCGAGCTCTTCGGTCTCACCGTGAACGCCGCCCAGCGCTACACCGCCACCGTCGATCACGTCAGCTTCGCCGAACATCATCGACGATACGGGCCGTCCTCCGGCTCGTGACCCAGATCTGGGAGTCGTTCGTTGCCCCGTCTTCCGACCGCGATCCAGGACCGTGTTCATCCGTACGTGTGATTCGAGGAAGGGCTTCTGGCCCCAGAGCCGGGCGAGCGCCGACCCCACCTTCGGTTTCCGAGGAGCGCATGCAGCGAGTTCCGGCTCCACCCACTGACCAAGCCAGCCCTCTGAACACCGCCCAAAGCACATCCCCCCGTGTGCCACTCTGGCGGCAGCAGAAGCCGGGAGAGCGGGGGTAGCCACGATGGGGCGCATCGGCAGCCAGTCCAGGGGGATTGGCGCGAGCCTGTGGTTACTGATGTTGCTCACGGTACTCGTTCTCGCCGACTCCGGATCCATACACCCCTCGGCACGAGGGATCTTCGTGTACTCGTTGGTCTGCGGGACAATCCTGGCCCCTTTCTACTTCTGGTCCGGCCACGCGGCATGCGCTTTCGTCCCGCTCTCCCAGCAGATCTACCGCTATCAGGAGCAGTACGGCCGGGTCCCCGACGAGCGCCACCCGATGGCCGACGAAGTGAAGCGGCTCCAACGGATCGTAGCCTTGCCCGTCATGCTGCGCCTCGTGCTGATGGGCTTGACGGTCTACCTGTCCCACCGGCTGGGTTGGGGCTTCGAGTTCGTGGGCACACATTTCCTCCTCGCCATCCTGTGGGCGGCGGCAGCCTTCACGGCGCGTGGTGGCTTCTCGCGCAAACCCTTCCATCCGCGCCGCAAGTCGCTGGCCGTCGGCCTGCTGTTCTACGCCGTCGGCATACTGCTGCCCGCACCGTTGGTGCTGTTCATGGTCACGACGCTCCTCATGAGTCTCCTGGTACGGACCATCGGCCTCGGCATGTTCCAGAACTCGTCGATGCACTCGCAGGACGCGATGGACCGCATCGGCATGTGGAAGTACCTGCAGTCCGTTCCATCGGACCGCCCGGCCGACCCGGAAGGGTGACCACGTGTGGAATCCATTCCGCGGGAAGCCTTTGAGCCCCGAACAACTGCGGCAGCGCGCCGAATCAGCCCTCGACCGGGGCGACCGCATCAGTGCCCTCGCTGCGCTGGAGACGGCGGTCAGGGCCAACCCCGAGGACAGCGAGAGCCACCTACAGCTCGGACGCCTGCTGTGGTCTTGGGGTAGTCCGGAAGCAGCCCGGCAGGCGTTCAACGCGGCTGCAGTGCTGGACGCAGACTGTGCCGAAGCACAGGAGGCGTTGGCTCGTCTTCCGCCCAGGCCGGTGCAGCCGGTGGAGTTCGGCGTGGGCGATGTCATCTGTGGAGCTACGCAGCGCTATCGCGTGACCGGCATCGGCGAGGGCGGATTCTCCGTCGTCTACCTGGTTGAGGCCGAGGGCGACCATGAGGGCGAGCGTCTCGCTCTGAAGACCTTCCGCGCGCACGCGGCCTGGGACAAGGACAGCCGGGCCCGCGTGTACCACGAGGCGGCGGCCTGGCTCGCGCTCCCGCCCCATCCGCACATCGTCACTGCCAAGAAGTTCGAGGTCGTCGACGACGTGCCCTATCTGGTGCTGGAACAGGTTGACGGACATGCCCTCACCCATCATCTGTCCGTGAGGCCGCTCTCCCTGCTCCGCTGCCTCGACTACGGAATACAGATCTGCGACGCCATGGCGTTCCTGACGCGTTGGGGGAGGCACGCTCACGGGGACCTCACGCCCGCGAATGTACTGGTACGCCCGGACGGCCGGGTGCAGCTTACGGACTTCGGGGGAGCTGCAGCCGCCGGGGAGGCCGAAGTGGTCAGATACGACCTGGCACTTCTGCGCCCCGAGACAGCCCGGCGCTATGTCACCTATCCGGGCACTGCTGGCTACATGCCGCCGGAGTGGGCTGCGACGGGACGCCGCACACAGCGTGGCGACCTCTACTCCTTCGGTGTCCTTCTCGCAGTCATGCTCGGGCAGCGCCTCGAGAGCGCGGTCAGGGCAGTCCACGCGGTCACACGTCAGAGCGGCCATGACCCTCACGAGGGCGAGGAGCTGCTGCAATGGCCGCCCGAACTCATCCAACTCGTACGGCGCTTGACTGACTATTCACCACGTAGGCGACCCGCGTCGTTCCGGACTGTACGCAAGGAACTCGCCGCGCTGCACCGGCAGCTCGCCCCCGACGGGACGCATCGTACGCACCCGGCCGGTGCTGCGCCGCGCAGTACCGGTCGTGCCGTCCCATCCACCCCTGCCGAGCGGGCGGTTCGCTATCGGGACCGAGGCGCTTCCTTCTACGCTCTGCGTTCCTACCGGACCTCATACCGCCTGCTGAACGCTGCCCTGTGGCTGGATCGGCACGACCCCGTCTCCTGGGCGCTCACGGCACGCCTGCGCTGGACACTCGGCCAGCAGGACATCGCCCAGAGCAGTGCCACACGCGCCGTGCAGCTGGTTGGCCGAGATCACAACGCAGCGCTGGCCGTCGCCGAAGCCCTCATCGCCATGGAGGACTTCACCCGAGCAGCTACGGTCCTTCGCCCGCTCCTCGCCGAGCCGAAACATGCTGCCTCGGCCTGCGCCCTGCTGTGCCGGGCCGCAGCTGTCGACGGACAATGGCAGGACTGTGCGAAGTGGGCCGACCACGCGTGGGGGCACGGCAGCCGGAGCCTGCATCTACGTGCCACGAAGGCGCTCGCGCTACACTTCTGTGGTTGCACCGACGATGCGCTAGACGCTGCGGCCGATGTCATCCGCCAACGTCCCCTCATCCGCCTGGCATGGCTGGTGAGGTGCCTAGCTCAGCTGGCGCACGGTGATCTCACGGGCGCAGAAGAGGCGTTCGCCCGCGTCCGCGACCTGTCTACCGTCTTCGACGCCTCCGCGTGGGCCCTGCGCGGACGCATCGCCGCGGAGCACGGCAGCCATGATGAGGCGGGTCGCTCTGTGGTGGAAGCCCGGGCCGCCCTGTCCGAGGCAGAGGCACTGGACCGGCACATCGCCTCGGCCCTGCTGACCGAGGGGGAGTGGACTGAGCATGCCCTCGAACGTTCCCGAGCCGTCGGGGACTTGACGGCGCAAGCCGTCAGTCAAGTCCGCGCCGGTCCCCTCCACCACGCGCAGGCACTAGAACTGATCAGTCGTGCCGCCGAGATCGACCCGTCGTCCGTACACGTCGCGGACAGCGTATGTATCGTAGTCCGCGAACTCGGGGGATTGCTCCAGGCGACCGCGGTCGCCCGTTCCCACTTCTCAGGTCACAGCCTCGAACGAGTCCTGAAGACGCTGTCCAGCCCCCGTGCGATCCGCCCGGTCGACATCCTCTAAATCACCTCAGTCCGCAAGGGCAACATAGAGGGGGGTACCGAGCAGAATCGTCCGCGCCCCATCTGCAGAGACCCCTTCGATCAGTCGCCGCGCCACGAACTCCACATCCTGGGTAATCCCCGGGAGTGCTCCGATCGCTCTTTCGACCGCGTTCAATTCTCGCCCATCGCCGCCTTCCCGACCGCGCAACAGCCGTACCGCGAGCGCGTCACCCGGCGAGGCCGGATCCGCCTGGCGCAGCGCTTCCAGCATGGCCGGAGCGTGCGACCCGGACGGGCGGGCCACCTCACAGTCTTCCTGCTGCCCGACGACGTTCCAGCTTGAGCCTCCCAGCCCCACGCTGCGCCCCTCCTGCCGCCCTCCGAAGAACACCACCCCACTGGCAAGGTCTCCATCCACGGTGCCGAGTGGGCCCCACGTCATCGGCAATCGGCCGGCGAAGTATGGGGCGGGCTCACGGAGCGATCCGACAGCGTTCTCGCCCTTCAAGTGGTCCACAACCATGCGCAGCTTGAGATAAAAGTTCTCCGGTGCAGTGTCGAACGACATGCGCCCTTTGAGGAGCTTCAGGTCGACTTCCAACTCACCAGCCAACCGGCGGCGCTTACGCATGGTGATCTGCTCGTAGAGCGCGTCGACCTTGTCGGACGAGAAGTACAGAAAGTGCTTCGGCCAGTTCGAATCTGACATCGGCTCACCTGTTCCCACTGCGTTCAACTTCCAGGCTCCGTTGATAATGTGCCCATAGGGCGGGATAGACCCTAGCGTTTTGTGGCAGGTCAGCAGGCAGACAGCGCGCCAAGAGCGCATGCGAGCGGGCACTTGTGGTACCCGAGTGCCGGCCACTCCCACTTCGGGCGGTTCCGGAACCCAACGCTCTACGCTGGTCTCTACGCACCTTGGCACGTGGGTTCCGTCGAAGCAGTGCTTTGGATCTCGCGAACCCCCGGGGGATGAGCATGGGGCAGTGCGCGGCGGCGCACGGCAGGCACTCGGGGTGCAGCGCCAGTTCCGGGGAGCAGCCCCGGCTCACGTCGGTAGGGCGGACGATCAGGAAGCACCGCTCGTCCAGTGGCTGGCCGCAGATCTGGCACAGGCGGTGCAGGAAGGCGGTACGGGCCCGGTCGGCGTCGAGACTGCCGAACGCTGCGTGGCCGCCGTGGATCAGGGACACCCATGGCACCACGAGCCCGCCCGCCAGAGGCCGGCGCGCACAGCGTTGGGGGATCAGGTGCATCGGTGGCTTCCTTCGGATCGCAGGAGGGTGGGCCGGCTGGGAGCGATGACGGCCGGGCAGTAGCTGCCCTCCGGTGGGGGAGGGCCGGTCAGGAGTGCTTCCCAGCGGGCGTACCGGCAGTCGGTGGCGGCGTGCAGGCGCAGGTGCAGCCAGCTCAGGTCTTGTCCGGCTCGGAGGACGGCTTCGGCGCCGATGGCCGCGGCCCGGGGGTACGCCGTGGCGTTGGGGTCGGCGGCCGCCACGATCAGGCCCGGCCGGTGGGGCATGTGGCGGAGCGTGAAGTTGGTGTAGCTGCGGTCGTCCAGGAGCACGAGCGGAGCACTCTGGTACTCCTCGGAACTGAATAGAGGTGACGGCAAGTGTCGGAGGGGGACTGGGCACGGGCAGCCCGATCGGGTCGTCGTCGAGGCTGTCGTTGATGACCAGCACCGGCTGGTGGGGTCTCTCCTCAAAGGCTTGTGCGGAGGGGGACATGGTGGG
>NZ_JBQQCE010000260.1:0-13452 GCF_052245645.1 Streptomyces sp. KR55
TCAACCTGCTCTTCGAGCGCTTTACCGGCCACCTTCGACGTGACCGGGTCACTCGTTAGGGCGGACTCTGAGGGCTTCACGTTCCTGTTTACCGGACGTGGACAGCCTCCTCGCGATGTACGCGGTGGGGGAGGGGCCGGCAGGAAGCCGAAGCGCTCGCCATCGACCTTGGCCGCACGTCCACCCCGTCCGACGGCGGGTTCTGCATCTACCAGCCCGTCGACGGAGATGCCTGCCCCTTCAACCTCAACTGCCACAGCTGTGACAAGTTCGTCCTGTCCGGCGCCGACCTCGGCTACTGGCACCGCAAACGTGAGCAGTGGCGTGTCCTTGCCGATGATCCGGGGTGCGCGCCGCAACGCCAACGGGCGGGGCCGCCGGCTGCGGCCCCGCCCGTGCGTGTGGGCTGATTCAGGTGACGTCAGCGCAGGCCGAAGGCCCGGGTGATCGTCTGCGAGACGCTGTTGTCGGCGCTGTCCCGGGCGGTGACCCGGAGGCTGACGAAGTCGGCGGAGCTCGGCGCCTTCAGGGTGGTCCGCCATCGGTCACCGTGACGGGCAGGCTCCGACCGCTGCCAGGTCGCCCCGTCGTTGTACGAGATCTCGACAGAGAGCTTCCCGATGGTGCTCGTTGTGCCGGGCAGGTGCGAGGCGGTCACCGTCAGCTCGGCGCGCCGGCCGGCCCGGCCGACCCTGTCGGTGTCCACACCGTAGTCGAGCTGGATCAGCGGCAGGGACTCGACCGACGCGCTCCCGGTGGCCGCGGAGGTGAAGTTCCACTCGGTCAGCGTGTGCGTCGAGTACGGGTTGGCCCAGGCTCCCCGGTCGTTGTCGACCACCAGCCGGTAGGGAAGCCGCTCCGCTGCCAGCCCGGGGACCGGCAGGAACTCGGAGTTGCCCCAGTCAAGTTGCCGGTCACCCTGGTAGAGCGACATCCAGTTCTTGACGTCGTAGTTGCCGCGGGCTTCCCCGACGTGGCCGGCTCCGGAGTCACCCCAGCCGGGCGCTGGAATGTACATTGTGTCGAGGTAGCGCACCGGCTGGAAGCCGATCGGACCCATCCGGGGCCGCTGGATAGGCCCGAACCAGCTGACCTTGGCGCTCTTCCCGGCCGGGTAACGAAGGACGCCGACCGAGTGCTGGCCGGTCTCCCTCGGAACGATGGCGTCCTCCAGCCAGGCGGCGTCGGAGGTGACCCAGTCGGTCCGTTCTCCCTGGGCAGGAGCGGTGAGCTGGTTTCCGGCGGTCCAGCCCCGCCAGACGTCGTAACGGAACTCGTTCGCCTTGCCGGGACGGTAGTTGCGGAAGGAGACGTCCACCCGGCCCAGGTCGCGCGGCTCCACCCGCCAGGTCGGGTCCGCCGGGACGGCGCCGGACCAGTGGTGCACCACGTCGTAGACGTAGTCGGTGGTGGGCTGCGAGGTCACCTTCAGCACGACGCGGCCCTGCTGGAGCGCGTCGATCAGGTCACCGCCCTGGTCGGCGTTGAGTGTCGCCACCGTCAGCGGGGCCGGGTCCAGAGGGCTCCACGGAGTCTCGTCCCAGGGCTGCAGTCGGCCGATTCCGTCGTTGACGACGAGAAGCACCCGCGCGCCCGCCGCTGCCGCGGCCTGCGCCTGCTCCTTGATCGCGATGGTGTCGCTGCGCCGCACCACCACGGCCTTGCCGCGCACGTCGTGCCCGGCCAGCGCGCCGGCCGAACCCTCGCCGGCGAAGACACCCCTCAGCATCCGGGTGCCGGCCGGCAGCGGCTTGGCCGCACGCTTGACCAGCGGGTCGTCGTAGGTTCCCGACTGCGTGCCTACGGTCAGCGCCGGCTGCTCGAGGCGGAAGCGCGCGCCGAACTCGAACTCGCCGACGGTGACCTTCTTGCCGGTCGGCAGAGCCCAGATGCTGTCGTAGGACGCGTCAGGCAGCATGGAGGACTCGACCAGGCTGTCGGTGAAGGACCGGTGGACGTCCAGCCGCGGCGCGACCGCCGTGGTCTGCCTCGGTACGTGCGCCAGGACCTGACGCGCTTTTCGGCCGTCCAGGGTGACGGTGCGGTCCTGGTCCAACTGCACGTCGGTGAAGCTGAGCAGCGCCATCCCGAGTGAATGCGGCCCGTTGGCCCCCCGCACATCGGCGGTGAGCCATCCGCTGTAGCTGCCCACGGGCAGCCGCGCCGTACCGGTGCCGGACTCGTCAAGCTCCATCACCGTGAAGAGGTGGTCGGCGGTGAGGAGGACCCTGCCGGAGAGCGGCCTGCCCGAGCGGTCCTTCGCGTTGATGGTCAGGTTCTGCCGCTGTCCCTCCCTGGCGGCGCCGATCAGGGTCCGGGCACGGACCGCTCCGGTGCTGTCCGTGCCGATGATCATGCTGCTGATCGGCTGGTCGACCGGCAGCCGGTCCAGTTCCGCGGTCAGGGCGACCGAGGTGGTGCCGTGCGCGGGAACAGTGACCCGGTCCTCGGAGAGGGCGAACAGGCCCGCTGGGGCAGCGGCGTCGATCGCCAGGTCCAGACTGACCGGTGCGTTGCCGACATTGGTGTACGTCACCTTCTGGACGTCGGTCTCTCCCGGCTTCGGGGGCCAGGCGTGGAAACCGGAGTAGGCGCTGGCGGTCGCGAAGACCGAGGTGCGCACCGCCGCCACGGCGTCGAGCCGCCCTCCGCCCGCCTGATACGGGGTGTACACAGGCGTGGCCTTGGCACTGCTGACCAGTGCCTCCTTCAGCCGCGGGCCGGTCCAGTCGGGGTGCGTGGCAGCCAGCAGCGCGGCGGTGCCGGCGACGTGCGGTGTTGCCATCGACGTACCGCTCATCGTGGTGTAGTAACCCGAGCCGCCCCGTCGGTAGTGGGAGCGGGCCGCGAGGATGTCGATGCCGGGTGCGGTGATTTCGGGCTTCAGCCCGGCGTCGCCGTCACGCGGACCCTGGCTGGAGAACTCGGCGAGCCGGTCAGCGGAGTCGACGGCGCCGACGGTCAGCGCGGCGTCGGCGGCACCGGGGCTGTTGATGGAGCGCGGGCCGCCGTTGCCCGCCGCGATGACGAACAACGCTCCGGTCTCGCGGCTGAGTTGGTTGACCGCCTCGCTCATCGGGTCGGTGCCGTCGCCGCTGCCGCCCAGACTCATACTGATGATCTTGGCCCTCTGATCCCGGGCGGCCCATTCCATGCCCGCGATGATCCAGGACGACTCGCCCCGGCCCTCGTTGTCGAGCACTTTGCCGATGGCCAGCCGGGCGCCGGGGGCTACGCCCCGCTCCTTTCCGTCGGAGGCGCTGCCGGTGCCGGCCACTGTCGAGGCGACGTGGGTGCCATGACCGTGGTAGTCGGTGATCTCCGGCTCGTAGGGGATAAAGCTGGCGCTGTCGTCGACCTGCCCGACGAGGTCGGGGTGTTCGGGGTCGACACCGGTGTCGAGCACCGCAACCTTCACACCCTTGCCGGTGTTCCCCTCAGCCCAGACGTGCTGCGCGCCGATCTGGGCTGTCGAGTCGGCGAGGTTGGCCCTCACCTTGCCGTCGAGCCAGACCTTGGCGATGCCACCCGCGAAGGCCGGCTTCGCCGACCGGGCCGCCGCGTCGGCATTACCGGTGAGTGCGGACCAGAACGCCGGAGCCTGTTCGCGGTTCTGGGCGAGGGCAGCCCCCTGAATGCTGCCCAGTCGGCGGACGACGGTCGAGCCGGCCACCTTCGGCTGGGTCCGGGACCTGGCGGCGGCATCGGTGTAGCTCACGATAAGCGGCAGCCGGGAGGTGTGCGCGTCGTCGTAGCCGTCGTTGATCAGCCGGGTCACATTGAACAGTTGCTTGTCCAGCTTGCCGGCGCTGACGTACGGCAGGACGGCGTCGGGATAGACGTACGTCGAGCCGTCGACGACAGCCCGGTGGAAACCTGTGGCGGCTCCGTTCGCGCCTTTGAAGGACCGGACTACGGTGCCGTCAGCAGCGGTGCCGATCGTGACCTTGTCGCCGGTGATCAGGGTGACGGTGTGTGTGCTGCTGTTGCCGGGCGACCGTTGTGCGGCGCCGGCAGGCGGCACGGGACCGGCCGGGTGCGCAGATACGGCGGTGGCGGCCGGTATGACCCCGAGTGCCAGGGCGGTGACCACGCCGAGCGCGATCGGCCCGGGTCTGGGGATGGGAACCATGCGCAAGGAGACTCCTCAGACGCTTGCGAAGAGTGGAAGACGCCTGATCGTCCGGCCGCACTCAACCGTGCTCAAGAGTCCGGCGCCGTCGCGTTTGTGCCATGGCGCAGTTGCGACGCCAGGGGATGGATCCACTGGCGTGGCTGTGTCGCCCCGCCGACCGCGACAGCACGCCGCACCGGTCACCCACGGGGTGCGGTGACGTCGGAGCGCATCAGGCTGGCGCGTTGACGGCAGTGTGAGCGGAACTGGGCTCAGGCATCCCGCAGCCAGAGCACCATTGCGTCGTACAGGGGAGCGTCCGGGAACGGCACAACCTCCCCAAACTTTTGGTAGCCCAGGACTCGTACAGGCTCCGGACTTTCGGGTGATGCCGCTCCACGAGCAATGTCACCCGTTCTTCTTGGCGGCCGCGCAGTAGTTCGTCGTGGATCTGCCGCGCCGTCCCGGTACCACGGACCTTCTCCACCACCATGAGCTCTGACAGGGCGAAGGTGCGGCTGCCCGTCTCGGCGATCGCGCCTGCAGCCACGGGAGTGCGCAGTCCGTTCCACCAGCGCGTAGTGGGTTGCAGTGTGCATCCGTACGCGTAGCCGATTGGCTGGCCCTCGAGGTAGCCGACCACTGCGGCGAAGCCGGGCACCTACGTGTTCCAGCCAAGCCGCTCGTCGAACCGCTCAACACTGCGAAACTCTTCCCTAAGCTTGGCGTTTATGTAGCTTTGCTGTTTGTGATGGCTGCCGCGGAGTTCGGTTTGCCCTGTTTCCCGACGGGGTGCTCGCGTGCACGGTGCTTGTTCTTCACGCCGGTTGGCCGGCCGGGGCCTGCGGTGCTGGGTTTGGGTGCCCCGGCCGGCTGAGGCGTTTTCCCGTGGAGGCGGCGAAATCCTCGACGGACACGTGCGGGTGTGAGGCGCCCTGAGCGTGCTGGCCGCTCCCAGGGTTTGCGGAGGTCTTCTGCGAGGGGCCGGGCGAGGCGGAGTTGGGTGTGGGCGGCGATGACGAGCCAGGTCCAGCGGTCGGCGGCGGTCGGCTCGCGGAGTTTGGGAACGGTCCACCCCAATGTCTGCTTCACCATTCTGAAGGTGTGTTCAAGATCGAACCTGCGCAGGAATGCCTGCCAGAGCCGGTCCACATCCCCGGCCTCGGCACCGGTGGCGGACCACCACAGCCAGACCGGCCTGGGGCTGCGGTCGCCGCGAAGGTGGTCGACCTGAAGACGGATGAGGGTGCCTTCGATGACCGGCAGCTCTCCTTCGGGATGGTCGGCCCACGCCGAGCGCCGGACCAGTAGCGGGTGCAGACGGTCCCAGGCGGTGGCGACGGCCTTCCCGTAGCGGGTGGTGTCGGTGACCGTGGTGATGGTTGGGGCAGGCTGGGTGTCTGGATCCTCGAACTTGAACTCCGCCCCGTGCTTGGGTTTGCGCCCGCGTTTGCCCACCGGCTGAGGCGGGGGCGGGAAGTACAGGACGCGGTCCGAACGCATCCGGCCCAGCAGCTCCACGGGCAGGTCCGCGAGCAGGAAAGCCAGGCGGGTCACGTCATAGCCGGCATCGACAACGACCAGGACGGGTGGACTGCCGACCCGCCACTGGCCTGCTACGTAAAGTCGCTGGAACACTTCCCGGACCTGGAGGGCGGTGACGGCGATCTCGTCGTCCCACGGACACAGCCGGACCACGTCCAGCATGGCAGTCCACGACGTCCGGCCCGGCTCCAGCGCGGCAACGAAGGAGTAGGGCCACCCGGGGATCATCTGGGCCGAGCCCTTGCCCCGACCGTACGTGTGACAGAACAGCCGGTCCGGGCTGGTGTTCGCATCCGGCCGCAGCCAGTTGCTGACATCGACCGCCAGGACCAGCCGCCCCTCCGTCGTCCGGGGCAGCGGCAGTCCTGCCAGCGCCCTGCGCAGCCGTGCCACATCCAGCCGTCCGCGGTTCCGCCCGCCGTACAACGCACCATGCCCGCGCTGGTGCTCAGGCGCCAGGGACAGCTCGACCAACGTCTTCACCGGACCGTCCGCACACAACAAGGCGTCGGCCAGCTCGAACAACGCGTCGCTCCGCCCGGTCAGGCAGGCATAGAACTCCGTCCGGAAGCATGACAGTTCGGCAAACGCATCCCGCGGGACATCCCCGTGCAGCAGACTCATCGCTACGGCCTTCGTACTGGTCAAGTGCCTCTGTGACGGAGCACAGAATCAGGCGAAGGCCGCTCTCATGTCCGGCACTCAGCCGAAATCACCAGCAAGTTCGAGGCCATTTTCGACCGTAGGCGATAAACGCCAAGCATAGAGTCCGTAACACGATCTTGTCGAGGTGTGCTGGCCGGGCGTGACCAGTAGGACGATTCCGCCGTTCGTGAGGTGTGGGGAATCGGCCGTGGATCGTGGACGACGAACTGTGGGCGCTGATCGGGCCGTTGCTGCCGCCCTGGCGGCAGAGGGCTCCCGGCCCGAGGCCGGTGGACGACCGGCTGTGCCTGCAGGGCATCTTGTACGTGCTCTACAACGACGTCAGCTGGCAACTGCTGCCGCTGGAGCTGGGGTTCGGCTCCGGGCAGACCTGCTGGCGCCGACTGGGCCGGTGGCACGCGGCCGGCGTCTTCGAGAAGCTGCACCGCATCCTGCTCGCCGAACCGCACGCCGCCGACGCGCTGGACTGGACCCGGGCCTGCGTGGATGCCTCCCCCATCCGCGCGAAAAAGGGGGCGAGGCCACCGGTCCGTCGCCGGTCGACCGCGGGAAGACAGGCAGTAAGCACCATCTGATCTGCGACGGCAGGGGCACCCTGTTCAAGGTCATCACCACCGCGGCCGACGTCAACGACGTCACCCGGACCCTGGCCCTGGTCGACGGCATCCCGCCGGTGGCCGGCAAGCCCGGACGGCCGCGCCGCCGGCCCGAGGCCCTGCTCGGCGACAAGGGATACGACAGCAACCCCAACCGGCGCGGGCAGTGCAGGCGCCGGATCCTGCCGGTGATCTCCCGCAAAGGGGCCCCGAACATCAAGGGCCTGGGCAAGCTCCGCTACGTCGTCGGGCAGACCTTCTCGCTCCTGCACCACTTCAAGCGCCTGGCCGTCCGCTGGGAAAGACGCCTCGACCTCCACGACGCCCTCGTCTCCCTCGCCTGCGGCCTCATCTGCTGGAGACGCCTCACGAAGGCCCGCCCGTGATCGGGTTACGAGCTCATAGGAGATCAGACCAGGCTGACGTACCTGTAATGGAGGAGTGATCTTCTCTGTACGGGTAAAAATGATGCAAAGGGCCCTTCCGTACCCACACCGGTCAGAAGAGGCGAGCAATGGATCTATGGCTGATCTGGTTGATCATCGCAGGCGTGTTGGCTGTGGCGGAGATCTTCACCTTGACCGCTGCGCTCGGAATGCTGAGTGTGGCCGCGTTGGTCACGGCGGGTTCCGCCGCGGTCGGCCTGCCGCTGCCTTTCCAGTTCTTGGTCTTCACCGCCGTCGCTACAGTCACCGTGCTGTTCGTGCGCCCCATCGCGCTGCGCCACGTGTTCCAGCCTCAAGCGGCACGGTTCGGCGTGGACGCCCTGGTCGGCAGGGGCGCCTATGTCGTCTCGGAGGTGACGGGCCTGGGCGGCAGGGTACGTATCGACGGTGACGAATGGTCGGCCCGCGCCTACGACGAGACGCTGGTGATTCCTGCCGGAAAGACCGTCGACGTCATAGAGATCAGCGGCGCGACCGCGATCGTCTACCCCCGGGACTGAAACCATGGAAACCTCGGCGTTCTTGATTGCCGGCCTGATCGTCGCGCTGTTCGCGGTTTTCACCGTGGTGCGGGCGGTCCGTATCGTTCCCCAGGCCCGCGCTCGTAATGTCGAGCGACTCGGCCGTTACCACCGGACCCTGAATCCTGGCCTCAATCTCGTCATCCCGTACATCGACCGCGTTCATCCGGTGATCGACCTACGGGAACAGGTCGTCTCGTTCAAACCGCAGCCGGTCATCACCGAGGACAATCTAGTCGTCGAGATCGACACCGTCCTTTATTTCCAGGTCACCGATCCGCGAGCGGCTTTCTATGAGATCGCAAATTTCCTTCAGGCGGTCGAGCAGCTCACCGTCACCACGTTGCGCAATGTCGTGGGATCCATGGACCTGGAAAAGACGCTCACCTCACGGGACACCATCAACAGCCAGCTCCGTGGCGTGCTGGACGAAGCCACCGGGAAGTGGGGGCTGAGAGTCAATCGGGTGGAGATCAAGGCCATCGACCCCCCGCAGTCCATCAAGGACGCGATGCAGAAGCAGATGCGAGCCGAGCGGGACAAGCGGGCCGCGATCCTCGGGGCCGAGGGGCAACGCCAGTCACAGATACTCACCGCTGAAGGCGACAAGCAGGCCGCCGTCCTGCGCGCGGAGGGCAACCGCACCGCTGCTATCCTCCAGGCCGAGGGCCAGTCCCGGGCCATCGACGAGGTGTTCCAGGCCGTGCACCGCAACGACCCCGACCCCAAGCTGCTCGCCTGGCAGTACCTTCAGATGCTGCCCCAACTCGCGCAGGGTCCGGGCAGCACCTTCTGGGTGATCCCCAGTGAGGTCACCTCCGCACTCCAGGGTGTGTCCCGTGCCTTCAGCGAGGTGCTGCCCCAGTCTCCGGCCACCCGCCAGAAACCCACGGACGACATGGCTGCCCAGGCCGCCGACGACACGGCGCAGGCAGCGGAAGCCGCTGCCGCGGCCCTCGCCGACGCTGCCAAGGTCGATCGCGTCACCCCCGACCCCCTCCCATCCCAGCCCCCTCGCTGACAGCGGGTGACTTGCCGGACATCCAGCAGGGCATCGGCCGAAGCCGGGTGTGATCGCCAAGAAGTCGGGGCGTGATGCAGACCGCTCGACTATCGCGCGCCTTCCGGTCCCGGCCCTGGATGCCTCCGAACCCGAATTCACGTCGAAACGAAATCCGCGGAAGGTGACACAGCCACGTGGTCGGACCCACTGGCGTGGTGGATTTGCCTACCGCTCCGCTTGGTCTGCCTGAAAGTTGCCGCGCACGCCGACCGCCCGGTGGCCAGGCTGCGTCGTTTTCGCGTTGTGGCCGGTTTGATCACGTGATGCCGTGGTGGATCTTGTACTCGATACCCCACTGCCCGGTGGCACGGATTGTGCCGGAGGGAACCGCGGCCCTGGGCGGGCTCGTGTCCTGGTACGGGTGGAAGGGAAACCGGGCGAGGTTCGCGGGGGAATCATGCAGATCATCGAGGTGACCGGGTATGCTGTCCGATCTGCTGTGATCACCATGAGGCGGACAGGGAAGCCACTTGAATTCGTGATCTTCCCGATGCTGCATGTGGCTTCGCCGACGTTCTACTCCCAGGTCCGCATCAGGCTCAGGGAATGTGACCTCATAGTCGTGGAGGGAATCCGAGGGAATTCGGTCGGAGTGAGTGCCCTCACGCTTGCTTACCGGTTCACCCCACGGCGTCGGCGCAACGGCCTGCAGGAGCAGCGCGATGAGCTGCTGCTTCCCGAGTCCGTGCCGGTTATCAACCCGGATGTGACCGCGGCGGAGGCGATCGCGGACCTGAAGACACTGCCGCGGTGGACGTACCTGCTTCTCATGGTCGCGGCTCCCGTGATGGGTCTGGTATTCGCGCTGCGCGGTCCGCGCGCTTTCCTCGATGAGGACCTGGTAGTCGACGATCTGCCGTCGACGCTGCGGGCGGAGATGATGGCCGACGATCCTGTGGGGCATGCGATGACCGGTCGGCGCGACAAACGGTTGCTCGACGCGCTCGGCGAGATCCACGCGGAGCGCGCCGACGAGCCGATCCGGGTGGCCATCGTCTACGGAGCCGGCCACGTCCCGGCGATCGTGTCGGGTCTGATGGATCGTTACGGGTACCGGGCACGTGAAGCGGAATGGCTTACCGTCCTTGTCCCGGCGTAGATCGCCGGGCGAAACCGGTTCTGCGCGGCCCGGCAGACGGCGGCGTTACCGCTGGTTTGATCACGTGATGCCGAGGGTGGTCAGCGGCCGGGTGGTGTCGCGGGAGTGTCTGCGCAGTCCGGCGGCGATGACTTGGGCCGACTACGACGGCGCGCTGGAGCTCCGCTCTCATGCCAGGAGCTGGTTCGACCGCTTCTTCTTCTATACGTGACCGTGAGGGCCAGGCATTCGGAGAGTTCCAATACCCGACTCCACCATTACGGGTAAGCCAGGACCGGCGGCGTGACGCCGTGGACCGGGTGGTCGCCCTGCAGTTCGACCGCAACGGCACTCGCGTCTGGCGCAAGGCCCAGTCACTGCTGGACTCCGAACACGTACGGCGGGCGATCGGGGAGGTCAGCCTCTCCTACGGCGTCTGCCAGGAGCCCTCGAATGTCGCGGCCGGCGGGCAGAGCTGCCCCATCCGGTTCCGCTGCGTGGGCTGCGACCATTTCCGCACCGACGTCTCCTACCTGCCTGATCTACAGGGGTATCTGGCCGACCTGCTGCGCAGCCGGGAGCGGCTGATGTCGGCGTTCGCCGCCGACGACTGGGCGCGCAGCGAGGCCATGCCCTCCCAGGAGGAGATCCGCCGGGTGCGTCGCCTGATCGACCGGGTCAAGGGCGATCTCGGTGCCCTCACGGCCGAGGAACAGGCCCAGATCGGCGAGGCTGTCGCCGTCGTACGCCGCAGCCGGAGCGTGATGCTGGGCATGCCCCGCATCGGCCAGCCCCTGCCCGACGTGCACACCACGAGGTCCGCATGAGCAGGGCCATGGCCGACGGCCGCCGCGCCGACGGTGAACGCCGCCGCCAGCGCGTGAAAACCGCCATCAGGCAGGCCACCCGGAACGGCACGGCGATCAGCGTGAGCGGCATCGCCCGGCAGGCCGGGGTCGACCGCACCTTCCTCTACCGCCACCGCGACCTGCTCGCCCTCATCCACGCCGCCGAACGGCAACCCTCTGCCTCGGACCCCGGGGCCGGGCCCCCCGGTCAGCCTCGCCTCGCTCCAGGCCGACCTCGCCAACGCACACGCCCGCAACACCCGGCTCGTCACCCAGACCCAGCGCCTGGAGCGACGGCTGGCCGAGCTGATGGGCGAGCAGGCGTGGCGGGAGTCGGGCCTCGGTGCCCCCGCCGACCAGGAAGAGCTTCAGCGCCAGGTCTCCCGCCTGGAACAGGCGAACACCGAGCTGTTGGCGCGGCTGGAGGAGAGGGACGCGGAGCTGGAGGCTGCCCGGGCGGCCAACCGCGAGCTGACCCGGGCCCTGAACCAGAAGGGAACCGCGGACCGCTAGGGTCTGGCCGACCCGGTCGTCCAGCTCCCAGTCGAGGTAGCCCTTGGCCGCGACCGACGCGACCGCGACCGATCTTGCGCGGCCCGAGCGGCGGCAAATACTTGGCTAGCCACATGTTTGCTGTAACGTTAGTTATGTGTCTAGCCACCTAAGTGGGTGGTGATACGAGAGGAGTCGTCATGAAAGCCATCCTGTTCGACCGTTTCGGCGGCACGGAAGTGCTGCACGAGGCGGACATCGAGGTCCCGCAGCCCGGCCCCGGGCAGATCCGCGTCCGCGTCAAGGCGGCCGGGCTGAACGCGCTGGACGGCAAGATCCGCTCCGGGGCACTGGAGGCCGTGTTCCCCACGCCGTTCCCCTCCGTCCCCGGTCACGAGCTCGCCGGCGTGGTGGACGCCCTGGGTGAGGGCGTGCGGGACGTGCAGGTGGGTGACGAGGTGCTGGGCTGGTCGGACACCGGCTCGTACGCCGAGTACGCGCTGGCCACCATCGTGGCCCCCAAGCCCGCCGGCCTCGACTGGCAGCACGCGGTCGCGCTGCCGGTGGCGGGCGAGACGGCTGAGCGGGTCCTGAACCTGCTGCGTGTCACCGCCGGGGAGACCGTGCTGATGCACGGCGCGGCCGGAGCGGTCGGAACCCTGGCGGTCCAGCTCGCCACGGCCCGCGGAGCGCGTGTCATCGGCACCGCCGGCCCCGCCAACCAGGAATACCTAGCCTCGCTCGGCGCCACCGCGACCGTTTACGGCGAGGGCCTGGTCGAGCGGGTCCGGGCGCTCGCCCCCGACGGCGTGGATGCGGTGTTCGACCTGGCCGGGAAGGGAGCCCTGGAGGACTCCATCACCCTGCGGGGCGGCACCGAGCGCATCGTCACCATCGCCGACTTCCGCGCGCACCAGCTCGGTATCACCTTCGCCAACGGCCCCCAGGAACGCTCGGCCGCCCGCCTGGCCGCCCTGGCGCAGGATGCCGCGACCGGCAAGGTCGTCACCACCGTCACCGCCTACCCGCTCGCCCGGGCCGCCACAGCCCAGCAGGTCAGCGACGCCGGGCATGTCCGGGGCAAGCTCGTCCTCACCGTCGACTGATCACGCCCGCCTCTCCTTCCGCCACGCCCCCGCTTTCCCGATCACCATCTGTTCATCACCGCACCGAAGGACCATTCATGCTGCACTCCCTGTGGACGCCGACCACCGTCGGTGACATCTCCCTCCCGCACCGCCTGGTCATGGCCCCCATGACCCGTGACCGCTCCACACCTGAAGGCGTACCGACCGAGCTGAACGCCGAGTACTACGCCCAGAGGGCCTCGCACGCGCTGATCATCACCGAGGGAACCCAGCCCTCCACCGACGGCCAGGGCTACCTCCTCACCCCCGGCATCCACAATGACGAGCAGATCGCCGGGTGGCGCAAGGTCACCGACGCCGTGCACGCGGCCGACGGCCGGATCGTCATCCAGCTGATGCATACCGGTCGCATCTCCCATCCCGACAACACTGCCCACGGGCGCCAGCCGGTCGCCCCTTCGGCGATCCGGCCGAAGGGCATGATGTTCACCGCGTCCGGGCCCCAGGAGATGCCGACACCCCGTGCGCTGTCGACGCAGGAGGTCGTGGCGACCGTCGACGACTTCCGCCGCGCCGCAGCGGCTGCCGTCGCGGCAGGCGCCGACGGCGTGGAGATCCACGCCGCCAACGGCTACCTGGTGCACCAGTTCCTGTCCGACAACACCAACCAGCGCACCGACCGCTACGGCGGCTCCCTCGAGGGCCGCATTCGCTTCGCCGTCGAGGTCGCCGCTGCCGTGGCCGACGAGATCGGCGCCGACCGCACCGGCCTGCGCATCTCCCCCGGCAACCCCTACAACGACATCGCCGAGTCCGACACCGCCGAGCTGTATCCGGCGCTCCTGCGTGCCCTCAGCCCGCTCGGCCTCGCCTACCTCCACGTGATGCACGCGGGCGACGAGGAGCTGCTGGGCACCCTGCGCACGCTGTGGCCGACCACGCTGATCCTCAACCGGGCCGGCACCGACCTGCCCACCCGCGCCAAGGACATCGAC
>NZ_JBQQCE010000261.1:0-13434 GCF_052245645.1 Streptomyces sp. KR55
GCCAGTCGGTGAACTCGTGCAGCAGGCCCATGACGCCCTGCACCAGGGCGAGGAAACCGAGGAGTTCCAGCAGCTGTTTCATGGCCACGACCCTCGCCCCGCGGACCCTCCGCACACATCGGCCGCGGGGCGACCCTCTCGGTCCGGAAGTCGGAGATCTCGCCCGCCCCACCGCGCCGAAAGTCGTCGGTGCCGCGACTTTGGTCGACGATCCGGCCTGCGGGGAGGTGCTGCCGTCCGTCCCTGCGTAGATTTGTCGACCGTGAAAGACGACGGGACCCTGTAGCCGCCGTCGGCGTTCGAAGGACGCCGGTGGTTGTTCCCGTCAGCCCTGGTCCACGCCCTCGACCCAGGCGCCGGACGGCCTGGATGCGGGCCCCGGCGCACGCTGCGCGACTGGCTCGTCGACTTCAGCGTCTCTGATTGGCTCAGTGATCCTGGGCATGCCCAGGGGTGAGCCAATCGTCTTCGTGCCCTGGTGCTGATGGCTGGAGCCTCCCCCACAGCCTTAAGGGCGTGGGCGGTACCCCCACCGCCCGCGTGGCACGTCCCTCCGGACGCTGGTCGGCCAGGTCTCACGACCTCACCGAGGAGGGTGCCCGACGTCGCCTGGGCGCCGGACGTGCGCGTGACGCTCTGCCACAGGATCACTGCGTTTCGCTGATCCGACTGATGAGCCCTGCGCGACCGCGCCCAGCGGGCCGAGACGGAAGCGCGGCTGCGCGCCGAGCAGGCCCGGCTGAGTCCCGCGAGGCCGGCACGAGGTCACCCTCGTCATGCGGGTCACGGAACCGGCGGCCGTCCCCGCATCCGCCGGCCGCACCGCCTACCGCATTGCCCAGGAGGGCCTGACCAACGCCCGCAAGCACGCCCCCGGCACCGAGGTCACCGTGTCCGTGACGGGCGCCGGGCGAGGGCCTCACCGTCTGCGTACGCACCCCCCCCGAGGGGGACGTCCCGCCCGTCCCCGGCTCCGGACAGGGCCTGATCGGCCTGACGGAACGCGCCACGCTGGCCGGTGGCCGTCTGGAGCAAGGGCCGCGCGAGGACGGCGGCTTCGAGGTGCGGGCGTGGCTGCCCTGGGGGTGAGTCGGGCTCTGCCCATGTCTCTTCGGCGCACGGCAAGTTGACTTGTGTGACGCGATGGGCTGACGTATGTCCAGCCGTCAGCAGCACACGCACCGGAAGGGAAACAGCACAGTGAGTTTCGGGGGACCCAACCCGTACCAGCCGCAGTGGCCACCGAACGGCGGACCGTATCCGCCGCCCCCGAACCCGGGACCCTACGTCCCGCCCCCGAACCCGGGACCGTATCCGCCGCCGTACGTCCCGCCGCAGCCCGGTCAGCCGCCGTACAACCCCTACGCTCCGCACCCCCCGGGCTTCCCGCCGCACCCGCAGCCGTACGTCCCGCCGCGCCGCAACGACTCCCTCTGGTCGCTGCTGAGCGGTCTGCGGGGCGCCGAATGGCCGCCCCTGCGTGAGCTGTTGCGGGCCGGGCGGACCCGGATCCACGGCTGTGTGTGGGCGCTTCTGGTGTTCCCATGCAGCTGGTTCGCGATCGTGCCCCTCATGGCGGGCTACTCCTTCGCCCGCTCGGCCCGCATCCGGGCGCACCGGCTCTTCCCGGTGCGCGGTCACCGGCACTTCGACGATCCCCACGTGTGGCGCATCCAGAAGGCGCGGGCCTGGACCGCGGCCGTCATGTCCGTTCTGCTGCTGGCCGTGTACGGAAAACCGGAGGACATCAGTGAGGCCCAGCAGCAGTACATGATGCGGCTGGCCGTCACCCCGCCGCTGCTGCTGGTGAGCGCCCCCGTGGTCATCGCCCTGCTGTTCCGCATGGCGTCGGCGGCGGCGCGCGCCGAGATGCGACCGCGGCTGCGCGCCGCGGGGCGGTCGGCGCTGTGGTACGTCGGCGCTGTGACAGCGGTGCCGCTGTGCGTGGCCGGGATCACCGTGACCGGGAGCGAGTCGGAGGTCCCCGGCGGTGCCTGGTACGGCTCGCCCTGGGTCGTACTGGCGATCTTCCTGCCGTTCGTCTGGCTGCTGTTCTTCCTCGGCTTCGCCACCGGCCCCGCGATCCGCAGCGGCTTCAACGCCGCCGCGGTGCACCCCGCGCTGCCCGCCCTGCTCACCGGCACCCTGGTGTGGGAGTTCGCCGCGATCAGCATGCTCGCGGGCGGACTGCCCCCGGGGCCGCCCGCGATCCAGCTCCTCGCCCTGCTCGGCGGCCCTGCTTCGGTCACCGCGGTGGCCTGGTGGGAGATCCGGCGACTGCGCACCCTGCACGGCGTGAGCCTGCGGCGCTGAGACCCGCACCGCTGCGCGGTGCAACTTGTGCGACCGTAATTACGTATGGCCCATGATTGCGATCAGACTGCTCCTCGTCGACGACCCCACTGGTGCGGGCGGGGCTGTCCTTCATGAGGGGGTGCGGACGACATCGGGATCGTCGGCGAGGCCGCCGACGGCGGCGAGGTCGAGGCGCTCGTCGACCGCACCCGCCCCGACGTCGTCCTGATGGACATCCGGATGCCGGCGGTGGACGGTCTCACCGCCACCGAGCGGCTGCGTGGGCGCAAGGATGCTCCGCAGGTCGTGGTCCTGACCACCTTTCACGCCGACGACCAGGTGCTGCGGGCGCTGCGCGCGGGCGCGGCCGGATTCGTCCTCAAGGACACCCCGCCCGCCGAGATACTCGACGCCGTGCGCAGGGTCGCCGCCGGTGACCCCGTCCTGTCGCCCACCGTCACCCGCCAGTTGATGGAGCACGCGGTCGGCACCGCCGCCGACAACCGCCGCACGCGCGCGGGAGCGCATCGCCGCCCTCAACGACCGCGAGCGGGAGGTCGGCCGGGGTCTGGCCAATGCCGGGATCGCCGCGGAACTCTTCATGAGCGTCGCCACGGTCAAGACCCACGTCTCCCGCATCCTCGCCAAGCTCGACCTGAACAACCGGGTGCAGATCGCCCTGCTGGCATACGACGCGGGACTCGTCGGGGACGGCGATCAGGACGGGCAGTAGGCGTGTCGACCAGATGCCCCCACCCTGCGCCTGCTCACCTCAGCACCGGCTCGGCGCCGCCCGGGATTTCCGCGAGCCGGACGGGTCTGTGCTCCCGGCGCGACAGTTCGCACGCCTCGGCGATCCTGAGCGCCTGCAACGCCTCGCGCCCGTCGCAGGGGTTGGCCCGCTCGCCCCGCACCACCTCCACGAACGCGCACAGTTCGGCCTCGTAGGCGGGGCCGAACCGCTCCAGGAAGGTGGTCCAGGGCTTGCTGGCGGCCGGCGGCCCGGTCGGCTCGGTCGACGCGATCGGCGTACGGTCGTCCAGCCCGACCACGACCTGGTCCAGCTCCCCGGCGAGCTCCATGCGCACGTCGTAGCCCGCGCCGTTCAGCCGTGTCGCGGTGGCCGTGGCCAGCGTGCCGTCGTCGAGGGTGAGAAGCACGGCCGCCGTGTCGACGTCGCCCGCCTCGCGGAACACCGGGGGACCGGCGTCGGACCCGGCGGCGTACACGTCGACGACCTCGTGCCCGGTCACCCAGCGCACCATGTCGAAGTCATGGATCAACGTGTCCCGGAAGAGCCCCCCGGACAGCGGCAGATACGCGACCGGCGGCGGCGCCTGGTCGGAGGTCAGCGCCCGTACGGTGTGCAGCCGCCCGAGCCGGCCCGATCGGACCGCCTCGCGCGCGCCCGTGTAACCCGCGTCGAACCGGCGCTGGAAGCCCATCTGGAGGATCGTTCCGGCGGCCTCGACCTCGGCGATCGCATGCATCGAGCCGGGCAGGTCGAGCACGATCGGCTTCTCACAGAACACCGGCAGCCCCGAGCGCGCTGCCCGACCGATCAGTTCGGCGTGGGCCGACGTCGCCGTCGTGATCACCACGGCGTCCACACCCCACCGGAAGATCTCGTCCATGCCCGGCGCGGCCGTCTCCCCGAGCCGGTGCGCCAGCTCCTGCGCCCGCGCCGGATCGGCGTCCGTGAGGATCAAGGAGCCCACGTCCCGGTGGCGGCTGAGCGTGTTCGCATGAATGGTGCCGATGCGGCCCGTCCCGATGACCCCGATGCGAATGGAAACAAAGTGGGGTTGCACCCACCGCACTGTCGATGTTTATGTCCGGACAATCGGACTACACAACTTCCCGTCAACCCGTCACGGAGCTACGCTCGGCCCGTGCCGAAACCAGATGTGGACCCGACCGTACAGCTCGACCTCAGCGTGGACCGGAGTTCCCCGGTGCCGCTGTACTTCCAGCTGTCCCAGCAGCTCGAGGCCGCGATCGAGCGGGGAACGCTCACCCCCGGCAGCCTGCTGGGCAACGAGATCGAGCTCGCCGCCCGGCTCGGCCTGTCCCGCCCCACCGTCCGCCAGGCCATCCAGTCCCTGGTCGACAAGGGCCTGCTCGTGCGCCGCCGCGGTGTCGGCACCCAGGTCGTGCACAGCCAGGTCAAGCGCCCGCTGGAGCTCAGCAGCCTCTACGACGACCTGGAGGCGGCCGGGCAGCGCCCGGCGACCAAGGTCCTCGTCAACACCGTCGTCCCGGCGTCGGCCGAGGTGGCGGCAGCGCTCGGGGTCGGCGAGGACAGCGATGTGCACCGGGTGGAACGGCTGCGGCTGGCGCACGGGGAGCCGATGGCGTACCTGTGCAACTTTCTGCCGCCCGGCCTGATCGAACTGGACACCGCGCAGCTGGAGGCCACCGGCCTGTACCGGCTGATGCGTGCCGCCGGGATCACCCTGCACAGCGCCCGGCAGTCCATCGGCGCCCGCGCCGCCACCGCCGCCGAGGCCGAACGGCTCGGCGAGAGCGAGGGCGCCCCGCTGCTGACCATGCAGCGCACGACCTTCGACGACACCGGCCGGGCCGTCGAGTACGGCACGCACACCTATCGTCCGACCCGCTACTCCTTCGAGTTCCAGCTGCTCGTACGGCCCTGACGGCCCCGCGCGGAGGCGGCCCCGTTCGTCGCAATGTCCGGACAAGGCGACCGACTCGCGCTCCCCGGTCACGAGGCGCACGATCCCCGTGTTCATACTGGGGCGTTTGGGGTCGGCGGGATGACCGGCCCCTTGCGTACCTGAAACACAGCAAGAAGGGCACGGCCTCGTGGCACGGTTTCGGACCTGGGTAGGCATCGCGGTGGCAGGGGTGCTGTGCGCCTCCCTCGCGGGTTGCAGCAGCACCGGCGGCAAACGCGCCGAGGACGCCCGCAAGGCCGCGGCCGCCCAGGGCAAGGCGGCGGTGAACACGCCCCGCTGGACCTTCGCCATGATCACTCACTCGGGCGACGGTGACACCTTCTGGGACATCGTCCAGAGCGGCGCCGAGCAGGCCGCCGTCAAGGACAACATCAACTTCCTGTACTCCCACGACGACGAGGCCCAGCAGCAGGCGCAGCTCGTGGACGCGGCCGTCGACAAGGACGTCGACGGCATCATCGTCACCCTCGCCAAGCCCGACGCGATGAAGGCCGCCGTCGCCCGCGCCGTCAAGGCCGGTATTCCGGTGATCACCGTGAACTCCGGCTCCGCGGAGTCCAAGGAGTTCGGCGCACTCACCCACATCGGCCAGGACGAGACGATCGCCGGCCAGGCCGTCGGCGAGGAGCTGAACAAGCGCGGGAAGAAGAAGGCGGTCTGCGTCCTGCACGAGCAGGGCAACGTCGGCCACGAACAGCGCTGCGCCGGCGTGCAGGAGACCTTCGACGGCACCGTGCAGAACCTCTACGTCACCGGTACCAACATGCCCGACGTGCAGTCCGCCCTCGAGGCCAAGCTGCAGTCCGACACCGCGGTCGACGCCGTCGTCACCCTCGGCGCCCCGTACGCCGACACCGCCGTCAAGGCCAGGGAGAGCGCCGGCAGCGACGCCGAGATCGACACCTTCGACCTCAACGCCAAGGTGGCCGCCGGACTGAGGGACGGCACCCTCGGCTTCGCCGTCGACCAGCAGCCCTACCTGCAGGGCTACCAGGCGGTCGACCTGCTGTGGCTGTACAAGTACAACGCCGATGTCCTCGGCGGCGGCAAGCCCGTGCTCACCGGCCCGCAGATCATCACCGAGGACCAGGCGGGCGCGCTCGCGGAGTACACCGAGCGGGGCACCCGATGAGCGCGATCACTGACGAAAGGTTTCTGCGCACCTCGCCGCTGCGTAAGCTGCTCGGCCGCCCGGAACTGGGCTCGGTCGTCGGCGCGATCGCGGTCTTCCTGTTCTTCGCGGTGGCCGCCGACAGCTTCCTGAAGGCATCCAGCCTGAGCACCGTCCTCTACGCGTCCTCCACGATCGGCATCATGGCCGTCCCGGTCGCCCTGCTGATGATCGGCGGCGAGTTCGACCTGTCCGCGGGTGTCCTCGTGACGTCCTCGGCGCTGGTCTCGTCGATGTTCAGCTACCAGATGACGGCGAACGTCTGGGTCGGCGTCGGCGTCTCCCTGCTGGTCACGCTCGCGATCGGCGCCTTCAACGGCTTCATGCTCACCCGCACCAAGCTGCCGAGCTTCATCATCACGCTCGGTACCTTCCTGATGCTGACCGGCATGAACCTCGGCTTCACCAAGCTGATCTCCGGCACCGTCTCCACCAAGACGATCGCCGACATGGAGGGCTTCCCCACCGCCCACGACGTCTTCGCCTCGACCCTGACCGTCGGCGGCGTCGCCTTCAAGATCACCATCCTGTGGTGGTTCGGCCTGATCGCCCTCGCCAGCTGGATCCTGCTGCGCACCCGCGCCGGCAACTGGATCTTCGCGGTCGGCGGCAACGAGGACGCGGCCCGCGCGGTCGGCGTCCCGGTCGCCAGGACCAAGATCGGCCTCTACATGGGCGTCGCCTTCGGCGCCTGGGTCTCCGGCCAGCACCTGCTCTTCTCCTACGACGTCGTCCAGTCCGGCGAGGGCGTGGGCAACGAGCTGATCTACATCATCGCCGCCGTCATCGGCGGCTGCCTGATCACCGGCGGCTACGGCAGCGCGGTCGGCTCGGCGGTCGGCGCGTTCATCTTCGGCATGACCAGCAAGGGCATCGTCTTCGCCGAGTGGAACCCCGACTGGTTCAAGTTCTTCCTCGGAGCGATGCTGCTCCTCGCGACCCTGCTCAACGCCTGGGTCCGCAAGCGCGCGGAGGCCACCAAGTGACGGAAACCCCTCGGCGTACGGCGCTCGTGGAGCTGTCCGACGTCAGCAAGCACTACGGCAACGTCCGCGCCCTCGAAGGTGTCTCCCTGGAGGTCCATGCAGGGGAGATCACCTGCGTCCTCGGCGACAACGGGGCGGGCAAGTCGACCCTGATCAAGGTCATCGCCGGTCTGCACCAGCACGACGGCGGCACCCTGCGCATCGAGGGCGAGGAGACCCGCCTCGCCTCCCCGCGCGAGGCCCTGGACCGCGGTATCGCCACGGTCTACCAGGACCTGGCCGTCGTCCCTCTGATGCCGGTCTGGCGGAACTTCTTCCTGGGCTCCGAACCCCGCAAGGGCACCGGCCCCTTCAAGCGCATGGACGTCGACCTCATGCGCCGCACCACCCACTCCGAACTCCTGCGCATGGGCATCGACCTGCGCGATGTGGACCAGCCGATCGGCACCCTCTCGGGCGGCGAGCGCCAGTGCGTGGCCATCGCCCGGGCCGTCCACTTCGGCGCCAAGGTCCTCGTCCTGGACGAACCGACGGCGGCACTGGGTGTGAAGCAGTCCGGGGTGGTCCTGAAGTATGTGGCGGCGGCCAGGGACCAAGGGCTGGGTGTTGTGTTGATCACCCATAACCCGCATCACGCATATCTGGTGGGGGACCGGTTCGTGCTGCTGAAGCGGGGCAGCATGGTGGCGAACCACACACGTGACTCGGTGACACTGGACGAGCTGACACGCCAGATGGCAGGCGGAAACGACCTGGACGATCTACGCCATGAACTGCAGCGCACCTGAGGAGCGCGGGGCTGCATCGATATGCGGCTCCTCCCCCACTCTCGGCTGCGCTCGAGCGGGGGGACCCCCACCGTGGGCGCGACGAGCCACAACGGACCCGCACCCGGCATACGGCACGCGCCCCCCTCGCAGCCCCGTTCGGCACCCAGCGTGACCGTGAGGCAGAATCAGCGGCGATGAGCACCTACCGCGACCTCGCCTTCCCCAAGGCCCTGAGCAACCCCCGGGTGACCGGCGCCCCCATCGGCTCACGGCGCGCCCCCGCGCTGCGCACGGTCGGAACAAGGGAGCGCCGCTCACATCTCACCGCACCCCGCGTGCCAACCGTCGGCATCGACATCGGCGGCACAAAGGTGATGGCCGGAGTCGTCGACGCCGACGGCAACATCCTGGAGAAGCTCCGCGCGGAGACTCCGGACAAGTCCAAGAGTCCGAAGGTCGTCGAGGACACCATCGTCGAACTGGTCCTGGACCTGTCCGACCGCCACGACGTGCACGCGGTCGGCATCGGCGCGGCCGGCTGGGTCGACGCCGACCGCAACCGCGTCCTGTTCGCCCCCCACCTGTCCTGGCGCAACGAACCCCTGCGGGACCGCCTCGCCGGCCGGCTGTCCGTCCCGGTCCTGGTGGACAACGACGCCAACACCGCCGCCTGGGCCGAGTGGCGCTTCGGGGCCGGCCGCGGCGAGGACCACCTGGTGATGATCACGCTGGGTACCGGCATCGGCGGCGCGATCCTGGAGGACGGCCAGGTCAAGCGGGGCAAGTTCGGTGTCGCGGGCGAGTTCGGGCACATGCAGGTGGTGCCCGGCGGCCACCGCTGCCCGTGCGGCAACCGCGGCTGCTGGGAGCAGTACAGCTCCGGCAACGCGCTGGTCCGGGAGGCCCGGGAACTGGCCGCCGCCGACTCGCCGGTGGCGTACGGGATCATCGAGCACGTCAAGGGCAACGTCGCGGACATCACCGGCCCGATGATCACCGAGCTGGCCCGCGAGGGCGACGCGATGTGCATCGAGCTGCTTCAGGACATAGGGCAGTGGCTCGGCGTCGGCATCGCCAACCTGGCGGCCGCCCTGGACCCCTCCTGCTTCGTGATCGGCGGCGGCGTCAGCGCGGCCGACGACCTGCTGATCGGCCCCGCCCGGGACGCCTTCCGGCGCCATCTCACCGGCCGCGGCTACCGCCCCGAGGCCCGCATCACCCGCGCCCAGCTCGGCCCCGAGGCCGGCATGGTCGGCGCCGCCGACCTCGCCCGGCTGGTCGCCCGCCGCTTCCGCCGCGCCAAGCGCCGCCGGGTGGAGCGGTACGAGCGCTACGAGCGGTACGCGGAGGCCCGCCGTACCGGGGAGTGGACGTGACCGGTTCCCTGCCCCAGCAGGGCGGTCCCGCGGACGAGCCGGACGTTCAGGGCGAGGACCGTGCTCACGTGATCCGCCGGAGAGCGTTCACCCTGCTCATCATCGTGCTGCTCATCGGCATCCCGGCCGGCTACCTGGTGATCTCCGCCAACCAGAGCCGCGACAGCGGCAAGGAGAAGGAGGAGAAGTACTCGGCCCGGGGCCTGACCGAGGGCTGGCCGTCCAAGGTGCAGCGCCGCCTCTATCAGGTGCCGATACCGCATCCGGCCAACCAGGTGGCGTGGTACGAGACGAACAACTGGCGGACCAGCCGCCTCTACGTGCAGTTCCAGACCACGCACGCCGGACTGGACGCCTTCCTGAAGGAGATCGGTGTCAGCCGTGGGCAGCTGAACAAGGGCAGCATCACCATCGGTGCCCGCGACCGCAACGTCACCGGCTGGAAGTTCGCCGGCCCCGGCGCCCGGCCCGGCACCTACTGGGGCCTGGTCCACGAGCAGAAGGACCCCAGGCCGACGCAGCAAGTGGTCGTGAACACGGGCAACCCGACCTACCCGATGGTGTACGTCGTCTCCCGCGTGGTTCCCTGACCGCGCCCGGCTGCGTGCCGCCGGTCGCCGGGGCCGATTGTCAGACCCCGCCCGTAGAGTCGAAGACGCCTGATCCGACGAGCGGGCGGGAGGTGACCATGCGTACGGGCGAGCAGGCCGGGGCGGACCGGCGGGCGGACGGTTCTGCCGTGCCCGCGGGACTCGCAGCCGTCTTCCTCCCGGCCCCACTTCCGCGCGCGGGCCGGGTCGCCTTCTGGGATCCGCAGGGCGGTTCGCCGACTTTCCCCGCCCCCGCCGCGGCACCCCCCTTGGGCGCCGAGCGCATGGACCTGACCGTCGTACGACCCCATGGGGCGGGCGTGCGCCGCAGGCAGACGCCCGCACTGACCCTGCCGGTCGGCGAGGCCCTGCCGCTGCTCGTGCGCGCGCGGCACGACCCCGCCGCCCACCCCGCCACGGCCTGCTGGGGCGCGGCCGCCCTGCACGCGCTGCGGCTCGCCGCCCGCGGCCGCCTGCTGCCCGGCCTGACGCCCACCGGCCACGACGCCTGGCGGGCCGGCCCCCTCGACCCCGACGACATCGCCCACCTGCGCGCGGTGGCCGCCGCCCTGCCGTACGAGGGCCATGCGGTGCCCCTGCCAGGCCCGGGCCCGCTTCTGCTGCCCGAGCCGGAAGCCCTGATGCGCTCCTTCCTGGACGCGGTCGCCGACACCCTGCCCCGCACCCCGGCCGCCGCGCACGCCTGCGGCAGGCCCTTCGCGGCGCCGGAACCGCAGCGCCTGCCCGCCGCGCACGACTGGGCCGCCGAGGTCGCCGCCGGGATGGACGCGGGTGTGCGGATCTCGCTCCGCCTGGACCTGTCGGCGTACGACCTGTTCGACGTGGGGGAGAGCGGCGACCGGGTGCGCCGGGCGGGCGCCGCGATCGTGCAGGTGCACAGCCTCGCCGACCCCACGCTGGTCGTCGACGCGGCGGCGCTGTGGGCGGGCGACGCGGACGCCGAGTTCGGTCCCCGCGCGCGGGTGGACGCCGCGCTCGCCATCCGCCGGGCGGCCCGCGTCTGGCCCCCGCTGGACCGGCTCGCCGAGCAGGACGTGCCCGACGTGCTCGCCCTGTCCGAGCCGGAGCTCGGCGACCTGCTGGGCGCGGCGGCCGGCCGGCTCGCGGCGGCCGGGGTCGCCGTGCACTGGCCCCGCGACCTGGCCAGGGACCTCACGGCGGCCGCGGTGGTACGGCCCGCGCCGGGCTCGGCGACCGACGGCACCGGCTTCTTCGAGAGCGAGGAACTGCTCCAGTTCCGCTGGCAGTTGGCGCTCGGCGGCGAGCCGCTCACCGAGTCCGAGATGGACGCGCTGGCCGAGGCCCACCGTCCCGTCGTTCGGCTGCGGGACCAGTGGGTGCTCGTCGACCCGGCCCTGGTCCGCAAGGCCCGCAAGCGCGAACTGGGTCTGCTCGACCCGGTCGACGCGCTGTCCGTCGCCCTCGCCGGCACCGCGGAGGTCGACGGCGAGCAGGTCGAGGCGGTGCCGGTCGGCGCACTCGCGGCGCTGCGGGAGCGGCTGACCGCCGGCGTACGGCCCGCCGAACCGCCCGCCGGCCTCCGGGCGACCCTGCGCGACTACCAACTCCGGGGCCTGGCCTGGCTCGACCTCATGACGTCCCTCGGCCTCGGCGGCTGCCTTGCCGACGACATGGGACTGGGCAAGACGGTCACCGTCATCGCCCTCCACCTCAAGCGGGCCCGCACCGAACCGACCCTGGTGGTCTGCCCGGCCTCCCTGCTCGGCAACTGGCAGCGGGAGATCAACCGGTTCGCCCCCGGCGTCCCCGTCCGCCGCCACCACGGCGCCGAGCGCACCCTGGACGACCTCGACGGCGGCTTCGTCCTCACCACGTACGCCACGATGCGCTCGGCCGCCCCGACACTGGCACAGCAGAAGTGGGGCATGGTCGTCGCGGACGAGGCACAGCACGTCAAGAACCCCTACTCGGCGACGGCGAAGGCCCTGCGCACCATCCCGACGCCCGCGCGCGTGGCCCTGACCGGGACGCCGGTGGAGAACAACCTCTCCGAGCTGTGGGCGCTACTGGACTGGACGACCCCCGGCCTCCTCGGCCCCCTGAAGTCCTTCCGCGCCCGGCACGCGCGCGCGGTGGAGAACGGCGAGGACGAGGAGGCGGTGACCAGGCTGGCCCGCCTCGTCCGGCCCTTCCTGCTGCGCCGCAAGAAGTCCGACCCCGGCATCGTCCCCGAGCTGCCGCCCAAGACGGAGACCGACCACCCCGTCCCGCTCACCCGCGAACAGGCCGCGCTGTACGAGGCGGTGGTGCGGGAGTCCCTGCTGGCCATCGAGACGGCGGAGGGCATGGCGCGCCGCGGCCTGGTGCTGAAGCTGCTGACCTCGCTGAAGCAGATCTGCAACCACCCGGCGCTGTATCTGAAGGAGGAGCACGGGCCGGGCGGCGGCGACCGGCTCGCCGCCCGCTCCGGCAAACTCGCCCTGCTGGACGAACTGTTGGACACGCTCCTCGCCGAGGACGGCTCGGCGCTCCTCTTCACGCAGTACGTCGGCATGGCCCGACTGATCACCACCCACCTGGCCGCCCGCGCCGTCCCGGTGGACCTCCTGCACGGCGGGACGCCGGTCCCGGAACGCGAACGCATGGTGGACCGCTTCCAGAGCGGCGCCACACCGGTCCTGGTGCTGTCCCTGAAGGCCGCCGGCACGGGCCTGAACCTGACCCGCGCGGGCCACGTCGTCCACTTCGACCGCTGGTGGAACCCCGCAGTCGAGGAACAGGCCACCGACCGCGCCTACCGCATCGGCCAGACCCAGCCCGTCCAGGTCCACCGTCTCATCACCGAGGGCACGGTCGAGGACCGCATCGCCGAGATGCTGGAGTCCAAGCGGGCCCTCGCCGACGCGATCCTCGGCTCCGGCGAGTCCGCCCTCACCGAACTGACGGACCGTGAGCTGTCCGACCTGGTGTCGTTGCGGAGGGCATCGTGACGGGCGCGAGCGAAGAACACCCGACGGTCCCGAACGGTCCCGCCGCGCCGGACGCCGCCATCCCGACCGACCGCACGCCACAGCCACGCCCCGCCGACGCGGCCCGCCAGGCCCTGCGGGCCGCGCGGGAACAGGGGAGCCGGGATCCCGAGGAGGCCGCCGGCCGTTCCACGGACGAGTCACCGGCCCTGCTGCCGGGCCGGTCTCCCGCGGCAAAGGACTCCGCGGCTCAAAACCCCAGGCCCGGCGACGCAGCCCGCGCTGCACTACGCCGGGCGACATCGACGCGACGCGGCGAGGGCGAAGCCGAGGGCGCGGCGGAGGACGTCGAGCCGGTCGACCGGACGAACGCCCGCCCCGCAGACGCCGCGCGTGACGCACTCCGCGCAGCCCTGCGCGAGCGGGCGGCGGCCTCGGAGACGGACCCTGCCGGTGGTTCGGGGTTGGGTGCCCGTTCCGGCGTGCCTGCTGCTGGTTCGGGGCTGGATGCACGTTTCGGCATGCCTGCCGGTGGTCCGGAGCGGGGCCCCCGCCCCGACGGGTCCGCCACCGGCCAGCCCGGAACCCACCCAGGC
>NZ_JBQQCE010000262.1:0-13341 GCF_052245645.1 Streptomyces sp. KR55
CCTCGGCGGCCAGGTGCCGCACGCGGTCCACGATCTGCCCGCGGACCTGCTGGGACAGGCGGGTGTTCAGGGTGCGGCCCATGCCGCGGGCCTCCATCGAGCGGAGGTCCTCGACGTAGATCACGCTCGCGCCGGCGGTGAGGGCCTGGTCGACCGTCCAGCGGGCGGCGGACCATGCCAGGGCGTCGTTGAGGTGGGAGCGGCGGTTGGAGACGTGCCGGATCTCCTCGGCGAGCACCTGGTGTCTGCCCGTCAGCGGATGCGTGTCGTCTCCGGCGATGAGGCGTTCGTAGTGGCCGGTCTTGGCGTGCAGGTGCTCACTCTCGCGGCGCAGCCGGTGCTGTCTGGCCAGCACTCCGGCGGCGCGGAACATGCCCCCGGCCCCGACAGCGGTGATCCTCCCGTCGCCGTGCAGGCGGACGGCGCCCGCGCTGAGCAGGGTGTTCAGCCCCCAGTCCACGCCGAGTGCGATCGTGTGCCCACTGCGCCGGGCCGCAGGCACGGCGTGGGTGTAGGCCAGGTCGGCCCGCACCCGGCCCCGGTGGATGCGCAGGGTGGGCAGGTGCAGCACCGCGCCGGGCGGAACCGTGGGCGGCAGCGTGAGGGGGCAGGCCACCCAGGTCCAGTCCCGGTAGGAGTGCGGGTCGGGGCACGTCGGGAGCTGCAGCCGCAGCAGCGCCCGGCCCGGATCATCACCGCGGGCGATCGACGCCTGCTGCCTGTCACAGGCCGACAGCAGCAGCATCCGCGCAGTGCGGGGTGCGGCCTCCAGCTCGAACACGTCGGCTGGCAACCGTCCGTGCTTCCGCGCGAAGGCGGCGACCTGCCGGGTCCGGGACCTGATCACGCCGGAGGGCAGGTGCCGGCCGCCGGGGATCGCCTCGCGGACGGCGTCCCACTCACCCGGAGTACGCCTGCCTGGTTCGGCGGGCCAGGTCGCAACGACTGCGGCGGTCAGGTCGGCGCGCCACTTCGCCGACCGCAGGGTGCGCCCGGCCTGTTCCTGGGCCATGCGCACGATCCGGTCGTTGACGCGCACGCCCTCGGCCGGGGCCACGGTCCAGCCCAGGCGGCGCAGCGCCATCCACCCGTTCGACGGCAGCGTCCGCCCTGTGGGGTCCTCACCAGAGGCGAGCAGGTCCACGTCGGCGGCATTCCAGTGCGCGGCCAGCAGCTCGGCGGCCATGCCGGAGACCAGAGCGGCCGCCCAGTCCACCCGCTGGGCCAGCGCAGCGGCCGAGAGCACCTCGCCCGTCTGCTCCACCACACCCGCCCGCAGCAGACCACGGGCACAGGCGGTGCGGGCCGTCTCGCCCTCACCGAGCGGCAGCCTCCGGCTCACCGGCACCCCCCTTCCCCGCCCGTGGTGCTGTCATCCGATCAACGACACACCTTGAGAAAGGTCACACATTGGATCCACGCACTCACATACAACGCAGAAACCGGTACCGGACACATGACATGACACCGCAGGGGACGACACATCACCACGGATCCCAAAAGAAACACGTGAGCCCACCGGCCGGTTCTCTCAGCCCTCCGCGTGGGCCAGCCACAGGTCGGGGCCGAAGACCTCGTACCGGATCCTGCGCGCGGGGACACCTGCCTGCAGCAACTGGGCGCGCACGGCACGCATGAAGGGCAGCGCGCCGCACAGGTAGACGTCGGCGTCCGCGGGCAGGTCCTGGTCGCCCAGGTCCATCAGTCCGGTACGGGCGCCCGGTTCGTCGGCGGCGTCCTGCTCGTACCAGAACTGGGCCTGGGCATCCGGCAGTTCACCGATGATCCGGCGGGTGTCCGCACGCAGGGCGTGGTCGGCCGGGGAGCGGTCGGCGTGCAGCACGCGGACCGGGCGCCCGGACCCGGTCGCCGCGAGGTGCTCCAGCATGCCGACCATCGGGGTGCAGCCGATGCCCGCCGAGACCAGCAGCAGCGGGGTGTCGGCGGTGTCGAGCACCACGTCGCCGAACGGTGCGGACAGGGTGAGCTCGGCACCGGTGCGGACGGTGCGGTGCAGGTGGTTGGACACCTCGCCCTCCGGCGCGGCGGCCACGCTCGCGACGCGCTTGACGGTGATGCGGCGCATCTGTTCGCCGGGCGCGTTCGACAGGCTGTACTGGCGGACCTGGTGCACGCCGTCGGGCATCCGCACCCGGACGCTGACGTACTGCCCGGCACGGGCGGGCGGCACCGGGCCGCCGTCGGCCGGGCGCAGCAGGAAGGACACGGCGTCGGGGGTCTCCTCGCGGCGCTCCGCCACGGTCCACTGCCGCCAGGGATGACGCGGGTCGACGTGCGCTTCCTGGTAGAGCCGGGCCTCCTGGGCGATCAGGGCGCCGGCCATCAGCCAGTACACCTCGTCCCAGGCAGCGGCGACCTCAGGGGTGACCGCGTCGCCGAGCACGTCGCCGATGGCGCGGAACAGGTACTTGTGGACGACCGTGTACTGGTCCTCGGTCACGCCCAGCGCGGCATGCTTGTGCGCGATCCGGGACAGCAGCGCGTCCGGCCGGGTCTCGGGATCGGCGAGCAGCGCCGCGGCGAACCCCGCTATGGACCCGGCCAATGCCCTGCGCTGTTCGCCGCTGGCCTGGTTGCCGCGGTTGAACAGGCCGTCCAGCAGCTCGGGGTGCTCACTGAACATCTGGTCGTAGAAGCGTGCCGTGATGTCGTCCAGGGCCCCGCCGACGGCGGGCAGGGTGGCACGGATGACAGCAGCCGACTCGGGCGTAAGCATGGGTCTCCTACGGAGTACGGGTGTTCGGGGAAGGGCCGCTCGCAATCGCAGCCGTGTCACGTCTATCAGGTCGGATCCGCCTCATTGGCCGTGATTGCGGCCCCAGCGGTCGATTGGGGCCGAACGTCCCTGGACATCGGCCCGTTCGGCCCCCCAGGCCGGGCATGGCTCGGGTCCGGACGGCCCTACCGATCCGCCCGCGCCCTCCGGCATCGTTGCTGTCCACAGTGGAGGCGAGACGGTCCGTCTTGTTATGGTGGGGGCATGGCTTTCCTTTTCTTCGTCTGAGTCCGGGCACGGCCGATGCCGCCGTTTCTGCTGCCCGTAGACCCTTCGCATGCCCAGGGAAAGTCATATGCGCGACCGCGCCCGTACCGCCCTACCCACCACCGCCCCCGCTGCCGTGGCGCAGCTGTCCGTCAAGAACGTCACCAAGTCCTACGGCACCCGGACCGTCCTCGACCAGGTCTCCTTCACCGTCCGCCCGGGGGAGAAGGCCGCCGTCATCGGTGAGAACGGCTCCGGCAAGTCCACCCTGCTGCGGCTGCTCGCCGCGGCCGAGGGGCCGGACACCGGGGAGATCAGCGTCAGCTTCCCCGGCGGCACCGGACACCTCGCCCAGACCCTCGACCTCGACCCGGACTGCACCGTGCAGGACGCCGTCGACCTCGCCCTGACCGAACTGCGCGACATGGAGCGCCGGCTGCGCACGGCGGAGGAGCGTCTCGGCGAGGCGTCGCAGGACGAGCTCGCCGCGTACGGCGAGCTGCTGATCGCGTACGAGGAACGCGGCGGATACGAGGCGGACGCCCGTGTGAATGCCGCGATGCACGGGCTCGGGCTCGCCCGGATCACCCGCGACCGCCTGCTCGGCTCGCTCTCCGGCGGAGAGCAGTCGCGGCTGGCGCTCGCCTGCGTGCTGGCCGCCGCCCCCGAGCTGCTGCTCCTGGACGAGCCGACGAACCACCTCGACGCGGCGGCCGTGCGCTGGCTGGAGGAACACCTGCGGGCGCACCGCGGCACCGTCGTCGCGGTCACCCACGACCGCGGCTTCCTGGAGCGCATCGCCACCACGATCCTCGAGGTCGACCGGGACGCGCACACGGTGCGCCGGTACGGCGACGGCTGGGCCGGCTACCGCGCCGCGAAGGCCGCCGCCCGGCGCGGCGCGGAGCAGCGGTACGCGAACTGGGTCGAGGAGGTGGCCCACATGGAGGAGCTGCTCGAGGCCGCAGGGAGGCGGCTTGCCACCACCGGCCGCGACCCGAAGCAGGGCTTCGGCAAGCACCGCCGGTCCAGCGAGGCGAAGCTTGGCGGGCAGGTGCGCTCCGTCCGGGAGCGCCTGGCCCAGCTGCGGCGCAACCCCGTGGCGGCACCGCCGGAACCCCTGCGGTTCACGGCGGCGCTGTCGGCGGCAGACGGCCCGGCCCAGGGCCCCCTCGCCGAGTTCGACGGCGTACGGGTCGGCGAGCGGCTGCGGCTGGACGGGCTCCTGGCGATCACCCCCGGACAGCGGCTGCTGGTCACGGGCGAGAACGGCGCGGGCAAGACGACGCTCCTGCGCGTCCTGGCGGGCGACCTGGAGCCGGACGCGGGCGCGGTACGTCGCGCTGCCCGGATCGGCTACCTCGCGCAGGAGCTGCCCGTGCGCTCCACGCGGCTCCCGCTGCTCGCCACGTTCGCGGCCGGGCGGCCCGGACTGCCGGAGGAGTACGCCGAACAGCTGCTGGCCCTGGGCCTGTTCCGCGAGGAGGACCTGCACGTCCCGGTCGCCGCCCTGTCCGCGGGACAGCAGCGGCGGCTGCAGATCGCCCGCCTGGTGACCCGGCCCGCGGACCTCCTCGTCCTCGACGAGCCGACCAACCACATCGCGCTCGACCTGGTCGAGGACCTTCAGGCGGCGCTCGCGGCGTACCCGGGGGCGGTGGTCGCGGTCTCGCACGACCGCGGCTTCCGCGCACGCTTCGAAGGGGAGCGGCTGGAGCTGCGTGCCGGCCGCAGGCGCTGACCCTGTCGGGTCCGCCTCCGCCGCGAACGGCCCACGCCCCCGCCCCGACCTGCCCAACATCCGGAAAAATCCGCCGAAACGATGGAGCCATGACCACCTTCCTGACACCACAACAGCTCGCCGGCCGCACCTCCGCCGCCGTCGAGGCGGCCGTCGCGGCAGGGCGCGAGCTCGGCCTGACCGTCACCGACCCCACGGTGCTCCACGACGTCTTCTCCGTCGTCGTCCACCTGGCGCCCTCGCCGGTCGTGGCCCGGATTCCCACCGTCCTGCCTCGTCCGGACGACCTGGCCGCCCTCGCGCGCCGCCAGCAGGACGAGCTGGACGTGACACGTTGGCTCGACAACCAGGGAATCCCCGTGATCGCGCCCAGCCCGCTCGTGCCGCGGGAACCCGTGCAGCGCGACGGGTTCTCGATGACGTTCTGGCCGTTCGTCGAGGAGGACCGGGACAAGGAACCCGACTACGTGGCGAACGCCGAGAGCGTCGCCGACCTGCACGCGGCCCTGCGCGCCTACCCGGGCCGCCTGGAGTTCCTGTCCGCGGCCGAGCCGCGGTTCATCGCGGAAAGCCTCGCCCGGCTCGACCAGCACCCCAGCCTGATCGGTGCGGCCGAGCTGGACCGCGCCCGCCGCGAGTGGCAGATCCTCGAACCCCTCGTGTGCTCACGCAGGGCCTTCGAGACCCGGTTCCCGGGCGTCGACCTCCAGCCCGTCCACGGCGACTCCCCGCCCGCGAACATCTTCTCCGGGGTGGATGGCGACCTCTACGCCGACTTCGAACTGGTCACGCTGGGGCCCGTCGAGTGGGACCTGGCCGCTCTCGGACCCGAGCACGAAGCCGCCTACAACCGCGGCGCACGGCGCAACGGCACGAGGCCGCTCAACGAGGAAATCCTGGGCTTCGTCAACGCCCTGGGCATGCTGCGGGTCGTCGCCACCCTCACGCTGGTCCCGCAGCTTCCCGAGCTGATGGAGTACCTCAAGCCCGCCGTCGACCAGTGGCAGACCATGCCCTTCGCCGGCGGCATGAGCAGCTGACACCGACAAGTACACGGCAGCCATCGGACACCCGCCGCCCCGGCACCGAGCAGCACGGCCCTCATAGGCTGGTTCGTCCGGGGCGAGAGGGTGTGCGAGGCTCTTGGGGCTGTCTGTCTGAAAGGGCTGGTCATGACGCTCGCCATGGTTCTCGGCGACTCCTCCTCTCGCGCTTCGACGCGGGAGCGGTAGCCCCACCTGCGCTGACACACGCACCCGTACTGCGATACGGGCCGTTTGCCCTGCTCCTCGTCGAAGTGCTCTTCGTGCCCCTGCACGCTCGATCACGAGGAGTACTCGGTGTCCACCATCGACTGGACCGAGACGAACATCCCCCGTTCCGCCCGCTGGCATTCCGAGAGCGCAGCGCCGCTTCCCCGCCGGGTCGTCCGCGCGGACGACCGTATGAAAGCCGACACCGCCTACCATCTGGCCTGCGAAGGCACCGCCCTGCTGTGGCGGGGCGACTTCCACAACGCACGTCAGCTCCTGCAAGCGATGGGCCGCCGCATCGACCGGAAACCTCCCCGGCAAGGCGACGGCCCGGCAGAGTCCTTCCACCTGCACCGCCGGGCCCGCAGCCACCGTGCCCGTGTGCTGGGCAGGCTCCTCGTGCTGCTGGAAGCCGACTACCGCCTGGACCTGCGCAGAGCCCCCGAGGTGCGCCAGGCGTGCGCCGAGGCGTACGGTCCGCCGTCCGGAGCGATGGCTGTCTCGCTCACGGAACTGTTGGGCGTGATCGGAGCGCATCAGTGGCGCACGAAGGGCGTGGAGGTACCGGCCCTCGACGCTCGCGTTCATCCGCACTACGGCGTCTTCTCCCCGGTCAGGGGCGAATACGTCGACCTCGTCGCACATGCACCGCTCCCCGCGCCGGCGGACCGTCGCGCGGGCCGCCGCACCGCGTTCGACCTCGGGACGGGGACGGGAGTACTCGCAGCCGTCCTGGCCCGCCGCGGGATCGACCACATCGTGGCCACCGACATCAACCCGCGTGCCCTGGCCTGCGCACGCGACAACGTTCGCCGACTGCACCTCACCGGGCGCGTCGACGTCGTGGGCCCCGCTCTCTTCCCCGACGGGCGCGCGGACCTCGTCGTCTGCAACCCGCCCTGGATTCCGGCCCGGCCCACCTCCGCCGTGGAGCAAGGCGTCTACGACCCGGGCAGCAGCATGCTCCGCGACTTCCTGGACGGGCTCACCGCCCGTCTCGAACCGGGAGGTGAGGGGTGGCTCATCCTGTCGGACCTGGCCGAGCGCCTCGGGCTCAGGACGCGCAGCGAGCTGCTGGCCGACATCGAGGCAGCGGGCCTGCACATCGTGGACAAGATCGACACCCGGCCGCAGCATCCACGAGCGAGGGACACCGCTGACCCCCTCCACGCCGCCCGCGCCGCGGAAGTCACCTCGCTTTGGCGTCTCGTCGGCAATTGACGGTCAGCGTCGGCTGTCGCGCGGGGCGAGCAGGCTGCTGACCTCGGCGATCACCTCCGGGGAGGGGTGGAAGCACTTCCGCACGTTCTCCGGCTTCTTGTGCCGGGACTTCGCCATCAGCATGAGCAGGCTCGCCCCGGCCTCACCGAGGTGGGTGAGGCCGGAGTGCCGCCACTCGTGCAGGTCCCATCCCCCCGGCACACCGCCGACAGCCGTGTGCCCGTCCAGCAGGGCGCGGACCTGCCCGTACGACAGCCGGGCGAACCCGGTGTCCGGGCAGACGTCGCGAGGACTGACGACCTTGCGGGGGCCGGGCCGGCGGTGGGTGACGAACACCGGCCCGCGCATACGGCCTTTGAGTAATCGGGGCAGCAGCCGGGCGGTGCCCGCGTCCCAGTACCCGGGCTCCAGCACGAAGTCCTCGCGTACGGCACCGCGGCGGCCGGTGCGCGGCTTCGCGCCCTTGGCCTTGACCGGGGCCTTGCATCCGGCCAGGTCCAGGTCCTCGATGTTGACGCCGAGGATCTCCTCCGCCCGCGCGCACGTCTCGTACAGCATCCGGTGGAGCGTCTTCTCCCGCAGGTGGACCTCATGGCGGGCGATCAGCCGGTCGATGGCCATCTTCGAGGAGCGGGCCGGGGTCTCCGAGTCCGGTGGGGTGAGCCGCTGCGTCCAGGCCGAGAGGGACGGGCCGTGGTACCCGCGCTCGCCGTACCAGCCGAGCCAGGACAGCACGGAGGCCCGGCGGGCGTTCCAAGTATTGACCGCGGCCTCGCCCCACAGCAGTTCGAGGGCCTCGCCGATCTCGTCGTCCGCGACAGACGCCAGCGGCCGGTCCTCCCCGATCCGCTCGGCCGTCTTGCCCACTCCGATCCCATAGTTGCGGACCGTGTTCGGGTTGCCGAGCGAGTCGAGGAACGCGTCGGCCGCCGCGCGAACGGTCAGCGCCTCCCGACGGGCAGTCGGACGACGGTGGACACCCGAATTCCCTTCCCGCAGACGGGTCCGCCCGCCGATGGCACTTCGTGGGGCCCAACGGGACCCCGGCCCAGCGCTCGGACCTTTCGACCCACTCGCTCGGACAAATAAGGACCTTTCGACCCAAGCGGATGCCACTTGCCCAGGCCACACTGAACCTGCGGAGCTTCCCGGCACCGCATCCACGCCCGTCCGGCGCCCCGACCCCTCCGGCGAACCCCGAGGGAGTACGCAGGCGGCGCGACGAGAGGACGTGAGGACATGACCAAGCAGACATCGCCGAACCTGGTGAGCCCCGCTGAGGGACTCCGGCCGGGCGACCTCGGACGCCGCCTCGCCCGGCGACGCGCCGAAGCCGGCCTGACGCTGCACGAAACGGCCGCGCGGGCGGGCGTACCGCCGAGCTACCTGCAGTATCTGGAGGAGTGCCCCACCGCACTGCCGGGTACGGGCGTCCTCCGCAAGCTGGCGGGCAGCTTGGGAACCTCTCTGAACGAGCTCACCGGTGGCCGCGCCGACCTGCCGGCCGGCCTCGGGCAGGCCGCACGCGCCCCCGTGTTCGTGGAGCTGAGCGCCCAGGAGTGCCGGGCGCTGCTGTCGACGCACGGCGTGGGGAGGGTCGCGGTGCCGGACATCTCGGGGCTGGCTGTCGTCCCCGTCAACTACAGCGTCGTCGACGGTGCGATCGTCTTCAGGACCGCCCCCGGCACGACGCCCTGGCGGGCTGTCGACACCCAGGTCGCCTTCGAGGTCGACCACGTCGACGAAGCACTCAGCCAGGGCTGGAGTGTGCTGGTACGCGGCCACGCCCGGGCCGTGACGGATCCCGACGCGGTGAGCCGACTGGAGAGGCAGGCGTACAGCGCCCCCTGGGTCGGTGGCCGACGGGATGTGTGGGTGAGCATCGAGCCCCTCAGCATGACCGGGCGCCGGATCGTGTCCAGCCTGTAGCCCCGCAGCGGCCGGTCATACGTCTTCTTCCCTTCGACCTCGCTCCATGCGGCAGACTCGGCACCATGCAGACCGCCGACTTCGTCCGCACACTCGACCGGGAGGGCCGCGCCCTGGCCCAGGCCGCCACAGAAGCCGGCACCGAGGCCAAGGTGCCGACCTGTCCGGACTGGCAGGTGAAGGACCTGCTGCGGCACACGGGCATGGTGCACCGCTGGGCGACGGCGTTCGTCGCCGAGGCGCGCACCTCGTACCACCCCGGCGAGGAGCTCCCCGACCTCGACGGCGCCGACCTCGTGACCTGGTTCCGCGAGGGGCACCGCGGGCTCGTCGACACCCTCACCGCCGCCCAACCCGACGTCGCTTGCTGGCACTTCCTGCCCGCCCCGTCGCCGCTCGCGTTCTGGGCCAGGCGGCAGGCACACGAGACGACCGTGCACCGGGTCGACGTGGAGGCGGCGCGCGGCGGTACGGGCGAGGAGATCGCCGTCGACTTCGCGGTGGACGGCATCGACGAGTTGCTGCGCGGGTTCCACGCCCGCAGCAAGAGCAGGCTCCGCACCGATATGCCCCGGGTGCTGCGGGTGCGGGCGACGGACGCGGACGACGCGGTGTGGACCGTACGGCTGTCGCCCGAACCACCCGTGACGGAGCGGAGCGACGCGGGTGCCGCCGACTGTGAACTGGCCGGACCGGCCGCACGGCTCTATCTGGCGCTGTGGAACCGGTTGCCGTTCCCCGGCGTCACCGGTGACGCCTCGCTGGCCGACCTGTGGCGGGAGAAGTCGGCCGTCGTCTGGAGCTGATCCCCGCTCCGGAGCGTCAGTCGGCCGAGCCGCCCGCCAGCATCCGGGTCAGCACCGCCCGCTGCACCGGCAGCACCTCACCGTGCAGGGCGCGGCCCTTGCCGGTGAGCGCCACTCGGACGCCGCGACGGTCCTCCGGGCACATGGTGCGTTCGACGAGCCCGTCCTTCTCCAGCCGCGCGATCAGCCGCGACAGCGCGCTCTGGGTGAGATGGACGCGCTCGGAGATCTCCTGGACGCGGTACGCGCAGACGCCGTCCGCCGCGGCGCCGCCGGCCAGGACGTCGAGCACCTCGAAATCACTGGCGCACAGGCCGTGTCGGTGCAGGGCACGGTCGATCTCGCACTGCGTGCGCGCATGCAGTGCGAGGATGCCCCGCCACTGCTCCACAAGCGCCGGCTCGGCGCTTTTCGTCGCCATGGCCGCACGGTAGCAGAGAAGTAAATTCGTTGCGTAGACATTAAATGTGCTTGCAATCAATGCATGCGCATGTAGCGTTCTGAGGCATGACCTCTCCGCTCACCACTTCCGCGTCCGAGGGACGCTGGACCCCCCGGCTGTGGGGCACCCTGCTGGTGCTCTGCGCCGCGATGTTCCTCGACGCCCTGGACGTGTCGATGGTCGGCGTCGCCCTGCCGTCCATCGGCTCCGACCTCGGCCTGTCCACCTCGGCACTGCAATGGATCGTCAGCGGCTACATCCTGGGCTACGGCGGTCTGCTCCTGCTCGGCGGCCGCACCGCCGACCTGCTCGGCCGGCGCCAGGTGTTCCTGGTGGCCCTGGGCGTCTTCGCGCTCGCCTCGCTGCTCGGCGGACTCGTCGACTCCGGCCCGCTGCTGATCGCCAGCCGCTTCATCAAGGGCCTGAGCGCGGCCTTCACGGCACCCGCCGGCCTGTCGATCATCACGACGACGTTCCCGCAGGGCCCGCTGCGCAACCGGGCCCTGTCCATCTACACCACCTGCGCGGCCACCGGATTCTCGATGGGCCTGGTGCTGTCCGGCCTGCTCACCGAGGCCAGCTGGCGCCTGACCATGCTGCTGCCCGCGCCCATCGCCCTGATCGCCCTGATCGCGGGCCTGAAGCTGCTGCCGCGCAGCTCCCGCGAACGCGACCACAACGGCTACGACATCCCGGGCGCCGTTCTCGGCACCGCCTCGATGCTGCTGCTGGTCTTCACCGTCGTACAGGCCCCTGAGGTCGGCTGGGCCTCCGCCCGCACGCTGCTGTCCTTCCTCGCCGTCGCCGTCCTCCTCACGGTGTTCGTCGTGGTGGAGCGGCGCTCCCCAGGGCCGCTGATCCGGCTCGGCGTGCTGCGTTCCGGCACCCAGATCCGCGCCCAGCTCGGCGCCATGACCTTCTTCGGGTCGTATGTGAGCTTCCAGTTCATCGTCACCCTGTACATGCAGTCACTACTCGGCTGGTCCGCCCTGCACACCGCCCTCGCCTTCCTGCCGGCCGGCGCGCTGGTGGCGATCTCCTCGACGACGGTGGGCTCGATCGTCGACCGGTTCGGCACCCAGCGGCTCCTCGCGGTGGGCTTCGCGCTGATGGTCGTCGGATACGCGCTGTTCCTCGGCGTCGACCTCGACCCGGTCTACGCCGCCGCCATCCTGCCCAGCATGCTGCTGATCGGCGCGGCCTGCGCGCTGGTCTTCCCGTCGCTCAACATCCAGGCCACCAACGGCGTCGACGACCACGAACAGGGCATGGTCTCCGGCCTGCTCAACACGTCCGTGCAGGTCGGCGGGGCGATCTTCCTCGCGGTCGTGACGGCGGTGGTCACCGCGGGCGCCCCGGAGAACGCCTCACCGCAGGCCGTCCTCGACAGCTACCGCCCCGGACTGATCGTGGTCACGGTCATCGCCGTCGCCGGCCTGCTGATCGCACTGTCGGGTCTGCGTACCCCACGTGCCACGCAGTCTGTGGTGGTCGCCCAGTCCCAGTCCCTGATGAAGGAGACGGACGCGGAGCGCGTGCCGGTCCGTGACTAGGGGACCGTCTCCATTGCGTGGGCCCGGCGGGGCTGTTGCTCCGCCGGGCCCACGCCTGCTTGACTTGCCGGATGACCAGGCACGGGGGACGGCGCACGCAGGCCGAGCGGGATGCGATCACCGTCGAGATCGGGTACGCGCTGTGCAGTGCGGCGTTCGCGGCGGCGGTGGTCCTCGGGGCGGTCGCCGGTCCGGCGTTGCTCTTCGAACTGCCCGATGTGGTGGAGACGTTGCTGGTCCGCACGGGCCTCGTTCTCGCGCCGGTCCTGTTCATCGCCCGGGTGGTCGCCGTCCTCGTCCGGTTCCGGCACGCGGTTCAGCCCAGCCAGCCGGGCCGTACCAGCCCCGACTCGTAGGCCAGCACGACCAGTTGGGCCCGGTCCCGGGCGCCCAGCTTCACCATCGTGCGGCTGACGTGGGTCTTGGCGGTGAGCGGGCTGACGACCAGGCGGCGGGCGATCTCCTCGTTGGACAGGCCGATGCCCACCAGGGCCATCACCTCCCGTTCCCGCTCGGTGAGTTCGGCGAGGGTGTCCGCGGCCGTGGGCTCCTTGGAGCGGGCCGCGAACTCGGCGATCAGCCGACGCGTCACGCCCGGTGAGAGCAGCGCGTCACCCGCGACCACCGCCCGTACCGCGCGCAGGAGTTCCTCCGGTTCCGTGTCCTTCACCAGGAACCCGGAGGCGCCCGAGCGGATCGCCTCGAAGACGTACTCGTCCAGCTCGAACGTCGTCAGCATGACCACCTTGACGTCCTCGAGGTCCGCGTCCTCGGTGATGCGGCGGGTCGCGGCGAGGCCGTCGAGCGCGGGCATCCGGATGTCCATCAGCACGACGTCGGGCCGCAGTTCGCGCACCTTGCGCAGCGCCTCCGCACCGTCGGAGGCCTCCCCGGCCACCTCGATGTCGGGCTGGGCGTCCAGCAGGGCACGGAAACCGGCCCGGACCAGTGACTGGTCGTCGGCGAGCAGTACACGGATCACCGGTTCTCCTCCTGCGCGGTGAGTGGCAGCACGGCGAGCACCCGGAAGCCGCCGTCAGGCCGCGGGCCCGCCTCGATCGTGCCACCCAGAGCGGCGGCCCGCTCCCGCATTCCGGCCAGTCCGTTGCCGCTGCCGCCCGCGTCGGCGCCGGTCGCCGGCCCGTCGTCGTCGATACGCAGCCGCAGTGCACCGGCGGTGTGATCGAGGTGTACCCGCGCGTGCCGGGAGCCGGAGTGCCGTACGACGTTGGTGAGGGCCTCCTGGACGATGCGGAACGCGGCGAGGTCCGTGCTTGGCGGTAGGCGGGGCGGCTCGCCCTCGACCGCCACGGTCAGGCCCGCGCCCGCCGCCTGCTCCACCAGCTCGGGCAGCCGGTCGAGGCCGGGCGCAGGCGCGCGCGGCGCGTCCCT
>NZ_JBQQCE010000263.1:0-13278 GCF_052245645.1 Streptomyces sp. KR55
TCGCGATGTACGGGGTGGTCGCCCGCAAGCCGTGAACCATCCCGGGCCGGGGCCGACCTGTGGCCCCGGCCCGCCCGCGGACCACGAGGGATCAGGCCTGCTCGTCGCCGGAGGCCGGCTCCGGATCCGGCTGCACCTGCACCTGCGGTTGGCCGGTGCGTGCCCGCTCCATGTCGGCTCGTGCGTGGATCAGCAGGGCCACGGCCTTGATGATCGCGGCCGCGCTCATGCCGAGCGCCGTCCCCAGCGCGCCGATGGCCGTGATCACCTGGGCGGTCTCCGACGGGTCCAGCCGATCGCCCGCAGGGGCTTCGAGTACGGGGCGGCCCGCCAGGCAGGCCATCAGCCAGGCCGTACCCGCCGCGGTGGCCCACAGCGCGACGCGCTGGATCTCGGCTCGGCGCCGACAGCCCGCACCGGCGACCTCGGCGAGGCGGTTCTGGAGTCGCAGATGCCGGAACTCGTAGTGCGCACCCGACTGCCGCAGCACGCCACGGCGGTGCGCCTCTTCGAGGAACTGCATCAGCCGCCAGGGCGCCCGCCCGGTGACGGCCAGCCAGATCCTGGCCGCGCCCATCCGCCCCCAGGCGCCGAGCGCGAGCGCGGAGGTGCCGACCGGCACCCACAGTTCGGTGTGCATGGTGCCCAGCGTGCTGCCCCGCCGGAGCGCCGAGATCAGCACCAGACAGACCCCGCCCGCCAGGAGGGCGGCGATCGCACTGCGCGCAAGAGTCGCGGCACGGTCGGTGCGCAGGGTGCTCTGCGGACCGGCCGCGCGGATCGTGTCGGACGGTGTGTTCAGAGCACGGTAGACACCGGAGGCGCAGCCCCCGATGGCGCCGATCAGCACCCCGAACCAGACGAGGGGGACCACGGCGTCCCGCACGACCGTCCCGACGGGCCGGTGCACGAGCCACACCTTCACAGGGCCGGGCAGGGCGACCACCAGGTTGTGGGCGTCGACAGGTCTGCCGTCCCACTCGTCGGGCAGGCCGGTCCAGTCGACCACCCAACCGTCGCTCCCCGCGCGGATCCGCACCTCCTCCGTCCGCCCTCCCAGTCGCTCGTCCCACGAGATCCGGGCGCCTTTCATCACGGCGAACGGCCGGTCGAGCGCCGCACGTTCCACGAGCAGCACCTCGCGCGGGCCCGTCGAGCGGACGGAGCGTTCACCGTCGTCCGTTTCGTGGAGCCGCCAGCCCTCGAAGACCTCACCGCTCTGAAGCCGGTGAGCGGGCCAGTGGATCCGGTACGCGGCGAACGCGCCGCTGACGCATCCGACGGCCGCCGAGGCGGTGACGCCGATCAGCGTGCATGCGACGAAGCCCCGCAGCAGGCCGCGCCGAAAGCCGCGCAGCACGGCCGCCGGACCGGGATACTGCGCTGCCACCCGTTCCCCGCGCCGGAGCCCGGCCAGGGTCAGCAGCAGCCCGGCCCCGCAGCAGGTCGCGGCCGGGACCAACGCACCGTAATAGCCCTGGATCGCAAGACCGGCGAAGACGACCAGGGCACCCGCCACGCGCACGGCCACGGGGCCGCTCGGACTCCCCGCCCAGGGCAGGGCCAGTGGGAGAGGGCGCCGGGGCAGGCCGGCGACGGCGAACATCATCGCCAGGATCAGTCCGAAGCAGCACCCGTTGAGGAACCAGGTGGGTCTCGGGGTGATCACGGCCCCGAGGCGCGCGCCGACCAGGGGCGGTACCAGGAGGCCCAGACCCACCGCGACGACCGTGGCCGCGGCGGTCGTCCGCACCGCCGTGCGCGCCAACCACCGTGGCCCTTGTGGGGTTTCGGCGGTGGCCGGCAGCAGGAAGGCGAGTCCGAAGCACAGGCCGGACCCGATGCCGGCGAGGTTGAGCACGGCCGACAGTCCGCTGTCCCAGTTGGCGACCACACCCCCGCCGCTGACGGCCAGCGGCACCAGCAGCGCGGCAGTGGCGAGCAGCGCCAGCATCGCGGGTCCGATCACCCCGAGCGCCCTCGGCATCACCGTCGGAAGCTCCCACCAGGCCAGCCGCCAGGTGGGCGTCGAGCCGGGGCGACGGCGCCCGAGGTCACGAGCGAGGCGGCTCAGCCAGTGGTGGGCCGCGCCCGGGCGCCAGGTGCCCTCCGCGTCCGCGAAGGCCGCCGGTACGAACGCGTCCAGCAGGTGCTCCTCGATGGCCTGCGCCGTGGGGAAGCGGCCGGGATCGGCCAGTTCGGCGGGGTTGCGGGAGGTGTCGCCGTACACCGTGCGCGCCAAGGCCACCATCAGGGGTGTGGTCAGTACGTCCCTGAGCGGTGGCGTGGGGGCTGCCAGCACCGGCGTCCACACCGTGGAGCCGTCACGGCTCGAACGGGCCGTGCGCTCCAGGTAGTTCCGTGCGGTGTCGAAGTCCAGCGGTCGCAGCCGGACGACCTCTGCCGCGGTCAGCACATCGCCGCCGCGCACGGCGCTTGCCCATTCCGCGGTGCGGCAGGTGAGCAGGACCGGCAGCCGCTCGTCCAGTTCGGCGTTCAGGCGCCGCAGCGCGTCCTCGCGGGTGGCCTCCGGCAGTTCGTCGAGGCCGTCGAGCACGGGAAGCACGAGACCTTCGTCCAGCAACTCGCGGGCCAGCGTGCGCCCGTCACGGACGGCGGCCAGCGGCCGGTACTCCGCGGCCAGCCGCTCGGCCAGCCAGCCGCGCAGCGGTGCGGACCGGGGGTCCCAGCCCGCCAGGGGGAACAGCACCGGCACCGGGTCGCCCGGTTGCCGCACGGCGAGCGAGCCCAGCACGAACCGCACGGCGAGGATGGTCTTCCCCGCGCCCGGATCGCCCAGCACGACGAGCCGGCCCGAGGGAACGGCCCGGAACGTCCCGACGATCCGGTCGAGCTGCTCGTCCCCGTCGCGTGGTGCCGGCAACGGCAGCCCGCACGCGATGTTGCGCGGGTGGTCGGCGAGCGGCGGACCGACGCGGGACCAGTGGACGTCCAGTGGCGCCGGGTCCTGCAACCGGCGCAGCCGGGCCTCCGCGGCCCACTGGGCCCGCACCGCCTCGGCGAGGTCGTCGGCCGCTTGCAGCCGCCGGTTCCCCGCAGCGGAGGTCTCCGCGCCACTCTGTCCGCGCAGGAGGTCCACGGCGAACGCGCACACGGCCACCGCTGCGGAGACCACCGAGACCCACAGCGAGGCCGCGTCCTTGTCGTCGCTGTGGCGTACGAGGGCGACGACCAGCGCGACCGACGCGGCACCGGCCACTCCCAGTCCGAGACGGCGAAGCACACGACCACGCTCACACGGCGGTCCGCCCCCACAGGGAAGGACCGACGATCTTCGCCGCCACGGGTGACCGACAGGACGGGTGTTCGCGCCGGTGGTGCGTCTGCGGAGGTGCTGTGCGCCCGGGCGTCACACCCGGACGTCGGCCCCGTATCGCCGCCCGCACGCAGGAGGTCACGTCAGCGACTGCTCCGCCCAGATGATCTTTCCGTCGGGTACAAAACGGGTGCCCCACCGCTGGGTGAGCTGCGAGACCAGCAGCAGCCCGCGCCCGCCCTCGTCCGTGGTGCGGGGGTGGCGCAGATGAGGTGCGGTCGCGCCGCCGTCGAAGACCTCGCAAGCCAGGGCGCGCCCCCTGATCAGCCGCAGCCGGATGGGGCCGATGGCGTACCGGATGGCGTTGGTGACCAGTTCGCTCACGACGAGTTCCGTGGTGAACGCCAGTTCCTCCAGCCCCCACTCCGCGAGCTGCCGCATGGCCGCCTTGCGGGCGTCGGCGACGACGGCCGGGTCGGTGGGCAGGTCCCAGTCCGCGACCTGGTCGGCGCCGAGACGGCGGATACGGGCCATCAGGAGGGCCACGTCGTCGTACGGGCGAGTGGGCACCAGGGCGTCGACCACGGAACGGCACCGGACATCGAGCGAGGGTGCCGGCCGTTCCAGGGCCAGCCGCAGCCGGTCCCGGCCCGCGTCGACGGTCCAGGTCCCCTCCCCGCCGGCGAGCAGCCCGTCGGTGTGCAACGTGAGCGTGCTGCCCGGTGGGAAGGACATCTCCACCGACTCGAAGGGCGGCCCGCCCACGCCGAGGGGCGGCCCCTGGGGGAGGTCCACGAACGTGGCCGTACCGTCGGGCAGGATCACCGCGGGCGCCGGATGCCCGGCGGCGGCCATCGCGCACCGCCCGTCGACCGGGTCGTAGACGACGTACACACATCCGGTGCCGGACCGGGCGTCGGCGGCTCCGTCGGTGGCCGACGCGGAGGGGCGGGTGCCGTCGGTCTCTCCGGCGTCGGGCGCGGTGCCCGTGGTGTCGTCGGGAGCAGTTGCATCCGGTCCACGGGCGTGCGCTGCTCCGTCCGTATCCGGTACGCCCGCCCGGGCCGGGTCGGTCGCTCCCGTGTCCGGTGTGATGTCGTCCTCGTGTTCGGAACGCGCCACCAGGTCATCGAGGTGACCGAGCACCTCCTCGTGCGGCAGGTCCAAGGCGGCCAGAGTCCGCACGGCGGTACGCAGCCGCCCCATCTCCGCCGCCGCGACGATGCCGTGACCGGCCACCTCGCCCACCACGAGGGCGACCCGCGCACCGGACAGCGGGATGAGGTCGTACCAGTCACCGCCGACGCCGGTCAGCTCGTCGGCGGGCCGGTAGCAGGCCGCCACCTCCACGGCCTCCTGTTCGGGCAGCCGGTGCGGGAGCAGGCTGCGCTGCAGCACCAGGGCCGCGTCCCGCTCGCGGGTGTAGCGCCGGGCGTTGTCCACGCAGACGGCCGCCCGGGAGACGAGGTCCTCGGCCAGACTCAGATCGTCCGCGTCGAAGGCCTCGTGGCGGCGGCGCCGGAAGAAGGTGGTGACGCCCAGGGTGACGCCCCGCGCGCGGATCGGCACGATCATCGCGCTGTGCAGGCCCAGCTCCAGGAAGATCGACCTCCGGCCACCGCGCGCGTCGGTGGCCCACTCCTCGCCGAGCGGGTCGAGCCGCTCCTCGAGCCAGGAGCTGCCCGTCATCAGGCAGCGGATCGGGGGCGATCCCGCCAGATACGTGGCCACCTCGCCGATGCCGAAGAGGGCCCTCGGGACCGCGTCGAGCGACCGCTGGCCCGCGCGGCGCAGCGGCACGGGATCCGCGGCGCTCAGCGGCCCGGGTGCGGGTTCCGCGCCGCTCAGCACCGACTCCAGCAGGTCCACGGTGACGAAGTCGGCGAGCTCCGGTACCGCCACGTCGGCCAGCTCCTGGGCGGTCAGCGTGATGTCCAGGGTGCGGCCGATGTGCTCGCCGGCCCGGTCGAGCAGGGCCAGCCGCTGCCGGGCGCGGTGCCGGTCGGTGATGTCCACGACGATGTAGTACACGCCCACCGGGTGACCGTGGCCGTCGTCGAGCCGGGTGAACGACATCATGTGCGAGGTCTCCCGGAACGGAGCGGACCGGACACGGCCCACGTGCTCGAAGCCGACCACGGATTCACCGGTCGCCAGCACGTGCCGCATCTGCTCCTCGATCGCCTCGGCGTCCAGGCCCGGCTGGATGTCCGCCAGTCGAAGTCCCAGCCGGCGTTCCGGGGGGCCGCCGCCGTACTGGGCGAGGGCCGCGTTCGACCAGACGTAGCGCAGGTCCGTGTCGACGATCGCTATGCCGACGGGGGAGCGGTCGACGATCTGTTCCAGCATGGTGCGGCTCATGTCCCAGCCGGGCGCGTCCGCCAGCTCCGACATCAGCGCGAGCCACTGCGAGGGGCCGCGCGTCTCCCGCGCGGAGGTGATCCGCACCATCACCCGGACGGGCAGTCCGTCCTTGCGCCGGGCCGTCAGCAGTCCGGCCCATTCACCGTTCCTGCGGCAGCACTCGAACACCTCCGGCACCCGCCGGGCGTCCTCGGCGGTCAGCAGGTCGGCCAGGTTCGTGCCCACTGCTTCGGCGGCCCCGTACGCCAGCATGCGCTCGGCGTCCCGGGTCCAGCTCGTCACCACGCCCCGTGCGTCCAGCAGCAGGGGCGCGGCATCCGCCACGTCGAACCGTCGACGGGCGACGTCGCGGTCCTCGTAAGTGCCCACGGCCGACCTCTCTGTCGCTGAGAGTGGTCTACCACCTCTCCCACCCATCTTCACCCTTCGCCCGTCGCCCCTGCCGCGCGGAGGCACGTGCCGGGCAGACGAGTGGGATCGAAGCGGACCTCGCTCATGAGGGGCCTTCTCCGGAGTGAGTGCCCTCACGCGCCTCGCAGCAGTACCGCCTCCAGTGCGTCGAGGGCGGAGCGGAGCTCCTCTTCCGTGATGGTCAGTGGGGGTGCCAGGCGGATCGTGGAGCCGTGGGTGTCCTTGACCAGAACGCCCTCCCGCATGAGGCGCTCGCTGACCTCGCGGCCGGTGCCGAGGGACGGGTCGATGTCGACGCCCGCCCACAGCCCGCGCGCCCGGAAGCCGACGATGCCCTGGCCGACGAGCTTCGCCAGGCCGTCCCGCAGGACCACGCCCAGCTCCGCCGCCCGGCGCTGGAACTCGCCCGTCTCCAGCAGGTCCACCACCGCCGTGCCGACCGCCGCCGCCAGCGGGTTGCCGCCGAACGTCGAACCGTGCTCACCCGGCCGCAGCACACCGAGGACCTCCCGGCGCGCGACCACCGCCGACACCGGCACGATGCCACCGCCCAGCGCCTTGCCGAGGAGCAGTACGTCCGGGACGACGCCCTCGTGCTCGACGGCGAGCGTACGGCCGGTACGGCCGAGGCCCGACTGGATCTCGTCCGCCACCCACAGGCAGCCCTTGCGCCGGGTCAGGTCGCGGACGCCCGCCAGATAGCCGTCGTCCGGGATCACCACACCGGCCTCGCCCTGGATCGGCTCGATCAGCACCGCCGCTGTCGTCTCGTCGATCGCCGCCTCCAGCGCCGCCAGGTCGTTGTACGGCACGATCCGGAAGCCCGGTGTGAAGGGGCCGAAGCCCGTCCGCGCGGTCTCGTCCGTGGAGAAACTGACGATGGTCGTCGTACGGCCGTGGAAGTTCTCCGCCGCGACCACGATCGTGGCCCGGTCGGCGGGGACGCCCTTCACGTCGTACGCCCACTTGCGCGCCACCTTGATGCCGCTCTCGACCGCCTCCGCGCCCGTGTTCATGGGCAGCACCATGTCCAGGCCGGTCAGCCCGGCCAGCCGTTCGGCGAACTCGGCGAGCCGGTCGTTGTGGAAGGCACGCGAGGTCAGGGTCAGACGGTCCAGCTGACGGTGCGCCGCGTCGATCAGCGCGGGGTGCCGGTGGCCGAAGTTGAGGGCGGAGTAGCCGGCCAGCATGTCGAGGTAGCGGCGGCCCTCGACGTCCTCCACCCAGGTGCCCTCGGCGCGGGCGACGACCACGGGCAGCGGGTGGTAGTTGTGCGCGAGCACCGGCTCCTCGGCGCGGATCAGCTCGGCGGAGTCACGGGTACGGGCGGGTGCGGTCATGGGCGGATCTCCTGGGTGCAGCACTTGATGCCGCCGCCGGCCTTGTGGAACTCCGACAGGTCGACGGGGACGGGGACGTAACCGCGGTCGGCCAGCCGCGAGGCGAGGCCCTCGGCGCGGGACGGGACGAAGACGTGGTGTCCGTCGGAGACGGAGTTCAGCCCGAACGCCATCGCGTCCTCGCGGCTGCCGAGCACCGCGTCCGGGTACAGCCGCTCCAGCACCTCGCGGCTGCCGGGCGAGAACGCCTCCGGGAAGTACGCGATGTTTTCGTCGTTCCCGTCGTCCAGGACGAACAGCGCCGTGTCCAGGTGGTAGAAGTACGGGTCCACCAGCGTCAGCGAGATCACCGGGACGCCGAAGAACTCCTGCACCTCGCGATGCGCCTCGCGGGTGGTGCGGAAGCCGGTGCCGGCCAGCAGGTACCGGCCCGTGAAGACGAGGTCGCCCTCGCCCTCGCACACGTTCTCGGGCCGGTAGACGTCGTAGCCCGCCGCCTTGAACCAGGTCTCGTAGTGGGTGGACTCGGGGCGGCGCTCGGGTGCGTGGAAGAGGGAGCCGAAGACGCGGCCGTCGACGACGACCGCCGAGTTCGCGGCGAAGACCATGTCCGGCAGCCCGGGCACCGGCGGCACGGTCTCGACCGTGTGGCCGTGCGCCCGATAGGTGTGGATCAGCGCCTGCCACTGCTCCTGGGCGAGATCGAGGTCGACGCGGACGTCGGGATGCATCCAGGGATTGATCGCGTACTGCACGGCGAAGTGTCTGGGTTCGCAGACGAGGAAGCGCCGTCGGCGCGGCACACGGTTTGTGGGCACAGAGGGGTACCTCCGCTTCCAGCGGTGTCGACTGAGGGTTGACACCAAGGTAGGAAGCGACCGCGACGGGCGACAAGCAACAAAAGCTGCGTGTCCACGCAGGAATGCTGCGTTCTGAACGCCCTCAGCGCACGTCTGCTGCGGCCTGTGGCGCAGGGTGGCTGGCACCCGCCTCAGGACTCTCCGGGATCAGATGGGACAGCACCATCACGCTGATCGTCTTCCTGATGAACGGCTCCGCACGGATCCGCTCGAGCACCTCCTCGAAGTGCCCGACGTCCCTCGCCCGCACATGCAGCAGCGCGTCCGCCCCGCCGGTCACCGTCATCGCCGCCGTGATCTCGGGGTGATGGCGCACGACCTCCGCCAGCCGCCGGGGCGGGGCGGCGCCCTCGCAGTACACCTCGACGTACGCCTCCGTGCGCCAGCCCAGCGCCGACGGCTGCACCGTCGCCGTGAACCCGGTGATCACGCCCGTCTCGCGCAGCCGGTCCACCCGGCGCTTGATGGCGGTCGCGGACAGCCCGATCGTCGTGCCGATCTCGGCGAAACTGGTCCTGGAGTTCGCCATCAACGCGGTGATGATCTTCCGGTCGAGCTCGTCGAAGGATGCCGGCCTGCTGTTCATGCGGGCACTGTATCCAGCGGAAACGTCCACGTCCGGCCCGTGTGCAGGCGTACGGAATGCTCCTAGACTCCACGTTCATGCTGCGCGCCCTGGCTGTCGACGACGAACGCCCCTCGCTCGAGGAACTCGTGTACCTGCTGAACGCGGATCCGCGGATCAGCAGCGCGGAGGGCGCCGGCGACGCGACCGAGGCGCTGCGCCGCATCAACCGCGCCCTGGAGTCCGGGCCGGACGGGCCGGAGGCCATCGACGTCGTCTTCCTCGACATCAACATGCCCGGCCTCGACGGACTGGACCTGGCCCGTCTGCTGACCGGATTCGCCCAGCCGCCGCTGGTCGTCTTCGTCACCGCCCACGAGGACTTCGCCGTCCAGGCCTTCGACCTCAAGGCGGTCGACTACGTGCTCAAGCCGGTCCGCAAGGAGCGCCTCGCCGAGGCCGTGCGCCGGGCCGCCGAACTGCGCGGCACCGCACCGCGCATCCCCGTGCACGAGCCCGACCCCGACCACATACCCGTCGAACTGGGCGGCGTGACCCGCTTCGTCGCCGTCGACGACATCACCCACGTCGAGGCGCAGGGCGACTACGCCCGACTGCACACCGGCAAGGGCAGCCACCTGGTGCGCATCCCGCTGTCCACCCTGGAGGACCGCTGGCGCTCCCGCGGCTTCGTCCGCATCCACCGCCGCCATCTGGTCGCGCTGCGCCATATCGGCGAACTCCGCCTGGACGCGGGCACGGTCAGCGTCCTGGTCGGCTCCGAGGAACTCCAGGTCAGCCGCCGCCACGCCCGTGAGCTGCGGGACCTGCTGATGCGCCGGACCACGAGCTAGGGGGAACGCATGCCCCAGGAACAGACCGAACGCCGCGTCGTCGTCACCGGACCGCCCCGCCGCACCCGCCGGGCCTCCGGCTACTACCGCCCCCGCACCGAGATCGACGAGCAGACCACCCTCGGCCACACCTATGTGCGCTCCCTGATGCGCACCCAACTGCGCGCCGCGCTCGCGGTGTTCGCCGTGCTCGGGCTGCTGGTCGGCCCGCTGCCCCTGGTGTTCGCGACGACTCCGAACGCCCGCCGCCTGGAGTGGCTGGTGCTCGGCTTCGGTCTGTACGCGCCCCTGGTGCTGCTCGCCCGCTGGTATGTGCGGCGCGCAGAGCACAACGAACGGGACTTCGTCCGTCTCGTCGAGGACCGCTGAGCCGGCCGAGGCCCACGCCCGTGTACTCCGGATACGCCGTCCCCGCCTTCGCCCTGGTCGTCGTCGCGACCGTCCTCGTCGGCGCGTTCGGCCTGCGCATCTCCCGAACGACCTCCGACTTCTACGTCGCCTCCCGCACCGTCGGCCCGCGCCTGAACGCCGCCGCCATCAGCGGCGAGTACCTCTCCGCGGCCTCCTTCCTCGGCATCGCCGGCCTGGTCCTGGTCCAGGGTCCCGACATGCTCTGGTACCCCGTCGGCTACACCGCCGGATACCTCGTCCTCCTGCTCTTCGTCGCCGCCCCCCTCCGCCGCTCCGGCGCCTACACGCTGCCCGACTTCGCCGAGGCCCGGCTCGCCTCCCCGGCGGTGCGGCGGCTCGCGGGCGCCTTCGTCGTCGGCGTCGGCTGGCTGTACCTGCTGCCCCAACTCCAGGGCGCCGGGCTGACGTTGACCGTGCTGACGGGTGCGCCCGACTCGCTCGGCGGGATCATCGTCGCCGTTGTCGTGACCGCGATCGTCGCCGCGGGCGGCATGCGCAGCATCACCTTCGTGCAGGCCTTCCAGTACTGGCTCAAACTCACCGCCCTCCTGGTCCCCGCCCTGTTCCTGGTCCTCGCCTGGCAGGGCGACGGAGCCCCCCGCAACGCCTTCGACGAACCGGTCGGCTTCCGCGAACAGCGCGTCGTCCGCATCGACGACACCCTCGACCTGAAGCTCGAAGAACCGCTGACCGTGACGGTGACCGGCACGGTCGACGGCCGCTCGTACGAGGACGACAGCCTGCGGCTCCCCGCCGGCACCCACCGCATCGAGCAGAGCACCCGCCTGACCTTCGACAAGGGCGACCCCGTCCCCACGGCCGACTCGGCCGGCGGCGGCATGTCGCCCTCCCGGGCCGAGAGCCGTGAGGAGCGCCCGCTGTACGCCACGTACGGTCTGATCCTCGCCACCTTCCTCGGCACCATGGGCCTGCCGCATGTCGTCGTCCGCTTCTACACCAGCCCCCACGGCGTGGCCGCCCGCCGTACCACGGTGGCCGTGCTGGCGCTGATCGGCGGCTTCTACCTGCTGCCGCCCGTGTACGGCGCCCTCGGCCGGCTGTACGCCCCCGAACTCACCCTCACCGGCGACGCGGACGCGGCCGTCCTGCTGCTGCCCGAGCGGATGATCGGCGGCGTCGGCGGCGATCTGCTCGGCGCGCTGGTCGCGGGCGGCGCCTTCGCCGCGTTCCTGTCCACGGCGTCGGGGCTGACCATGGCCGTCGCGGGCGTGCTGACGCAGGACGTCCTGCCGGCCCGCGGCGTGCGTCACTTCCGGCTCGGCACGGTGCTCGCCATGGCGGTGCCGCTCGCGGCGAGCGCCCTGGTCGGCGGGCTGCCGGTGGCCGACGCGGTCGGGCTGGCCTTCGCCGTGTCCGCCTCGTCGTTCTGTCCGCTGCTCGTGCTCGGCATCTGGTGGCGGCGGCTCACCCCGCCCGGCGCGGCCGCCGGGATGCTGCTGGGCGTCGGCTCGGCGTTCCTGGCCGTGGGCGCGACCATGGCCGGACTCCCCGGCGCAGGCCCGCTGCACGCCCTGCTCGCCTGGCCCGCGCTGTGGTCGGTGCCGCTGGGCTTCCTCACGATGGTGCTGGTCTCCCTGGCGACCCCGGGCCGGGTCCCGGCGGGGACGGCGGCGATCCTGGCGCGGTTCCATCTGCCGGAGGAACTGCGGACGGAGGTGAAGGCATGAGCGGTTTCCTGGCCGGCCTGTGCGTCGCCGTTCTGCCGCTGCTGGCCGCGGGCTTCTGGCTGGGCCGGCGCACGGCCCGCCCGGAGAGCCTCGGAGGCCTGGGCACCCCGGTCGAGCACGCCACCTTCCAGACCCTGCACACCGCCTCCCTCGCCGCACCCCCGCTGCGGGCGGGCCTCACCGAGGAGACCGCCCGCAAGTCGGCCCGCAGGCTGCGCACCCTGCTCGGCACGGACGCGCTGTGCCTCACCGACGACACCCACGTCCTCGTCTGGGACGGAGTGGGCGATCACCACCGTGCCGAGATCATGGAACGGCTCGCCGGCCCGCTGGAAACCGGCCGCGGCGAGGCCTTCCGCCTCACCTGTGACGCCCCCGACTGCCCACTGCGCTGGGCCGTCGTGGCCCCCCTCACCGTCGACGACCGGGTGCACGGTGCCCTCGTCGCCTGCGCGCCCCGCGAGTCCGCCGTCCTCGTCCGGGCGGCCGGCGAGGTCGCCCGCTGGGTCTCCGTCCAGCTGGAACTCGCGGACCTGGACCAGTCCCGCACCCGTCTGATCGAGGCCGAGATCAAGGCCCTGCGCGCCCAGATATCCCCGCACTTCATCTTCAACTCGCTCGCGGTGATCGCCTCGTTCGTCCGCACCGACCCCGAACGGGCCCGCGAACTGCTCCTGGAGTTCGCCGACTTCACCCGCTACTCGTTCCGCAGGCACGGCGACTTCACCACCCTCGCCGACGAACTCCACGCCATCGACCACTACTTGGCGCTCGTGCGGGCCCGCTTCGGCGACCGCCTCTCCGTCACCCTGCAGATCGCCCCCGAGGTACTCCCGGTCGCCCTGCCCTTCCTCTGCCTCCAGCCGCTCGTCGAGAACGCCGTCAAGCACGGACTCGAGGGCAAGTCCGACAAGTGCCACATCAGCATCACCGCGCAGGACACCGGCGCCGAGGCCCTGGTCGTCATCGAGGACGACGGCGCCGGAATGGACCCCGACCTGCTGCGCCGCATCCTTGCCGGGGAGGTCAGCCCGTCGGGCGGCATCGGCCTGTCCAACGTCGACGACCGGCTCCGCCAGGTCTACGGCGACGACTACGGCCTGGTCATCGAGACCGCGGTCGGCGCGGGCATGAAAGTCACCGCCCGGCTGCCGAAATACCAGCCGGGCGTGCACTCGGCGGGGCGGCTCACCCGCGAGTGAAGACCCGCCAAGGGCTCAGGTGCTGCGCGTGGCGACCATACCGAGCGTGATCAGACCCAGCACGACCCAGCCGAACCACAGCCAGCCGTTGCTGCCGAGCGCCACCGTGTAGCCCGTCACCACGACGAGCCCGCCAACGGTGAGCACCCCCATCGCCTTCGTAGAACCGTCCGTGGAACCGGGCATCGCAACACCCTCCTCATGGTTCGTCCCCCTCCATGGTGCCCCCGTTCTGCTTCCGGACAGTGCAGACGACGAAATGAGTGCCGGATTTCCAGGAACCCTCACCGGTCCAGGAACCGGCCT
>NZ_JBQQCE010000264.1:0-13278 GCF_052245645.1 Streptomyces sp. KR55
CGCCCGGGGTCGTACGGACTCGACGGCGAGCTGCGGCAGGACGGCCAAGCCCAGATCCGCAGCCACCAGACCGACCACGGCGGGATAGTCGTCGGTGACGAGGTCGATGCGCGGGGCGAATCCGGCTCTCGCAGACCTCGACCAGCCGGCCGCGGCAGCGGGCAGCCCGCGATCCAGGGCTCGCCCGCGAGTTCACCCATGGCGACGGGCCCCTGGCCTCCCGTGCGCGCGAGCCGGTGCCGCTCGGGCGCCGCCCGACCAGACGGTCCGTCAGCAGGGGCCGTACGACGAGGTCGTCCCACTCCTCGGCGCCCGGCGTCCCCTCGTAGGGGAACGCGAGCGCCACGTCGCAGTCGCCCCCCCATGGGCGGCCTACGAGAAGGCGCCGAGCACTGCGGCCGCCGTCTCCACGACGGCCAGCCCCTCGCTGCCCGTGTGCGGCCCGCCTCTTCGGCGGCGACACGGTAATGCCTCACACGTCCGGTGTGGCCGTCGAGGTCGCGGGCGTGTGCGTGAACCCCGGCGACTATGTCTACATGGACAGCGCCGGCGGCGTCGTGATCCCTCCAGCGAGCCTGCAGCAGGTGTTCGCCATCGCGGAGGACATCTCGGCCGAGGAGGCCGCGGCTGCCAGAGACATCAGGGCCGAAAGCACGCAGCCGGACAGTTAAGGCGACTTCAGGGGCCGAACCATGGGCCGGGCAGGTGCGACATAGGCGGGCGCCCGAGGGCTCGCAGAGCGTGACATCGTTGTCAGTGGGGTGCCCACTCGTCACGGCGCCACGAATCGAAGACAACGGGTTCATTCAGCCCCGCCCCGCTTCCCGGTCCCGGGCGTACACGGGCGCGCCCGCCCCACAGCATGTCGGTTGAGAGCCCGGCGTTTGGCCGATGCCGACGCGGCCATCTCTGGCCTTTAGGTCTTTCCGGGAGCCAGGCCCACGCCCTGGGTGTATGAGCGGAGCGCTGCCCCCGGTGCCCGGCTGCCGTGAGAAGCGACCGGCTCATCAGAACGGACAGCCGCAGACCCGGCTGTCCGGTCCCGTGCGCGGTGGGGACACAGCCCGGCTACTTCGGCGAACTGCCCCGGGTGCGCCGTATCCAGGCCGCGTCAGGGCCACCATCTGTTGGGAGCCCGCTTGACCGCAGACACTTCGAAGAGGAGCTCGACCTCGTCGCCCACGATCCATTCGCCCGCGTCCGCGGCCGGGCCCCACAGGGAACCCCATTCCGAACGCCTCAGCACAGAGCGCCCTGCGAATCCCACACGCTCGCCGCCTCGCGTGCCCGGCGCGCAGCCGCGATACTCGCCGTCGACGACGAAGGGCCCCGCTACGCCTTTGACCCACAGATTTCCGGCGAGCCAGCAGCGGTTCGCGCCCAGGTCCTCGGCCGAAGGGGACCAGAACGACATGAGCGGGTACCGCTCTGCGGCAAGGAAAGCAGCGCTGCACATGCACGCGTCCCTGTCCTTCCAGCCGGTGTCGATACTCGACGTCGTCACGTACATCGCGAGCGCTGTCCTTTCGGGCCGCTCACCGTCGAGGAAGAGCGTGCCCGTGAACTGCCGGAACACTCCGTGAGTACTGGTGGCCATGGGGTTTCGGGCGCTGAAACTGACAGTGCTGTAGGCCGGGTCGATGGAGTAGGTCGCCGCGTCCGCTGCAAGTGGCGGGCTCAGCAACTGGCCGCTCTGTCCAGGGGGATTGTCCACTGCGGGTCCATCCTTGGGTTGACCACGCGCCAGCCGAGTGTGGAGGAGTACAGCTCGGCGTGGCCGGCCGGGAAGGGCCGGTCGGACTTGGGCAGCATGTAGGGGGCGCGGGTCATGGACTCCACCCCGCCCGCCACGATGACGCTGGCGTCTCCGAGTGCGATGGCCCGGTAGCCCTGAATGACGGCTGCGAGGCCAGAGGCGCACAGTCGGTTGACCGTCACCCCCGGTACGGAGGTGGGCAGTCTGGTAAGCAGGGCGGCCATGCGGGCGACATTGCGATTCTCCTCGCCGGCGCCGTTGGCGTTGCCGAAATACACGTCGGCGATGGCAGCCGGGTCCAGCGCGGGGGGGTGCCCCTATGGGTTTCGTCAACCCGTGGGGGTGGGTTGGGGGTCGTAGAAGGTGCCGTCGCGGAGCATCGCGAAGAGCACGTCGGCTCGGCGTCTTGCGAGGCAGAGGAGGGCCTGGGTGTGGTGCTTTCCCTGGGCGATCTTCTTGTCGTAGTAGGTGCGGGAGGCCGGGTCGGCCAGGGCCGCGAACGCGGAGAGGAAGAAGGCCCGTTTGAGCTGCTTGTTACCTCTCCGGGAAGGGTGTTCGCCGCGGATCGAGGACCCGGAACTTCGGGTCGCCGGGGCGAGCCCGGCGTAGGCGGCGAGGTGGGCGGCGGACGGGAAGCTGCTGCCGTCACCGACGTCGATGAGGATCCTGGCTCCGGTCCTGACCCCGATCCCGGGCATGGAGGTCAGGACCTTGGAAAGAGGGTGGGCCTCCAGCAGTTCCTCGATCCGTGCGGCGAGGAGTTTGCGCTGGTCGAGCACGGATTTCAACTGGTTGGCGAGGCTGGGGACGATCAGCGCGGCCGCGTCGGTGCCGGGAACGACGACGGTCTGTTCGTCGAGGGCGGTGAAGACGTCGTCGACCAGGCGCTCGGCCATCCGCGGCGCTTTGGCCCGTATGAGATTGACCAGCCTGCGGCGTCCGGCCTTCCTCAACTGGGCGGGAGAGCCGAACTGGTCGAGCATCAGCAGCACGGCCGGATGCTGGATGCGTGGGCCCAGGACTCGCTCCAGCGAGGGGTGTATCTGGGTGAGCAGGCCGCGAAGCCGGTTGCTGATGCGGGTCGCCTCGCCGGCGAGGTCGTCGTCGAAGCCCACGATCATCTCCAGCTCGGCGACGGTCTCGTCTTCCAGCTCGATGGCGCGGAGCGTGTGCGGCATGGCGCGGGCGGCGTCCGCGATGATGAACGCGTCGCGGGCGTCGGTCTTGGCCTCGCCGGGGTAGAGATCGGCGATCCGCCGCATGGTCAGGCCCGGCAGATAGGCCACCTGGCAGCCCGCGTCCCGGGCGACAGTCAGCGGCAGGGCGCCGATGGAGGCGGGCTGGTCGACCACCACGAGCACGGTGCCGTGCTTGGCCTGCAGCTTCTCAAAGAGCTCCCGCAGCTTCGGTTCACTGTTGGGCAGCCGCTTGTCGAAGGCTTTCTTCCCCGCCGGGGTGACGGCGGTGGCGTGGTGTTCGCCCTTGCCGACGTCCAGGCCGAGGAAGGCGCCGATGTCACTGGTGTCGATCACGTGCGTCCTCCGGTCGAGCGTCCCGGCCTCACCTGCGGCACCAGCTGCCGGCATCCACATTACGAAGAGCCTCCCAAGTCCCGGGGGAACCGGTGGTCATGCCCCTAATCAGCGGTCTGCCAGTGCCTCCGGAGCCGGTGACACCACCCCCCAGATCATGGTCAACAGGGGGGACCAGTCATGCCGGACCCGGAGGCCGGGAGCCCCATTGCGGGGCCGATCAAGAAGGTAATGGGGGGGGCGGCCTATGAGTTCTCGGATGACCTGGGCGGCCAGGTCGTCGGGGCGGACGGAGGCGAGGGCGCCGTTGTGGCGGCCGCTCGGGGTGCGCACCGCGTCCACGATGTAGACGGTCTTCATTTCAGGCGAGGCCCTTCGGGACGATCAGCTTGGCATCGGTGTGGTTGGTGATCTCCTCGACGGAGACACGCGGCGCAGTCTCGACGATGACCAGTCCGTCAGTTTTAGACCTAGTCGCTGTTCCGGCTTCCCCGGATGAGTGCCGTCAACTCTCTCGATCGCCTGGCACCGACATGAAGTTCCTTGCGCAGTGTTTCAGCTGAGACAGGCCGCTGATGCCGCTCCCGGTGCCGGGCATCGAGCATCTTGGCGCGCTCCAACAAGGGATCGTCCGCTCCATTCGCTGGCTCCCGACCCTCTGTGCCGTTGCTCCTCTTCGGCCACCCCGTATCGTCCGTGACTCGATCACCCGGACGGTGCACGAGAAGTTCAACCGAGAGCAGCAAAGCGACGGGCGGCCACCCGGCGACGAGGACCGGTTTCCACTCCAAAGCCGGTGCCGCAGCAATGTTTGCTGCCAGAGAGACCGCGATTCCCAGCAAGAAGGCCGACCAAATCGCCCACCGTGCCCGTCGAGTCCGAGGCCCTGACTGTTTGAGAAGCCCGACCGTAGCCAGGAGCAAAAGTCCATCAACCGAAAGCGGCCACAGCGAGGCACTGACCGAATCGGCTCCGCCCTGCAGGGCGAACTTCCGCTGATGGACGTACGAGGCATAGGCGGCGACCCCTGCGACGACAAGCGCACACAGGGGCCGCACCCACGCATCGGGATCGAGACCGTGCCGGCGGACAGGACGTCCGGCAGCCTGTTCAGGCCGCCTCATCCCGCCCCCGCCTTCACCCCAGGGAGCCCGCTCCTCCCCACGGACGGCGGCTCGATCCGAGGCTCAACGCCCACGCCACGGCCGGGATTCGCCACCCCGCCCAGTGCACATCCAGTGCACACTTGCGCGGGAACTCCCGGGAAATTCAGGGAACTGGAGGGAGGTCCTCCGCATTCCTCGACGCAACTTCCCTGGTCAGCAAGGGTGCAGCTCAGGCCCAGGATGCCACTGGCGTGAACGAACTGTCCTGCCGGAACAGCTCCGTGCCGTCCGGCAGGTCCACGCGGAGTTGGTAGTCGTAGTGGCGGAGGTAGCGGCCCGGGTAGTTGTACGACTCGAGGCGGATCGAGTCCGTTGCCGTGCCGGTGCGGGCGATGAAGGTTGCGTCGCGGGCGAACGTTGTTGTGCCGTCGTTGGGGTCGAAGCGGCCCCGGAAGCCGTAGTGGCGCAGGTAGTTGCCGGAGGCGTCGCGGAAGGAGTGGGCGTTCGCGTCGGCGAGGCCGGCGACGACGGTGAAGGTGGACGCCTGCTTCTCGGCGGCCGTGCTGGAGCCGGTCACCACCGGGAGGTTGAGCAGCGCGGACTGCTGTTGCCAGTAGCGGGTGAAGTAGTTGGCGGACCGGAAGGAGCGGGTGGTGTTGCGGGCGAGGCTCACGCCGCCCGAGACCGTCTCCTTGATCACGGTGAAGTGGCGTGCGGTGCCCGAGATGCCGGGCAGGGCGCGCGGCGCGCTCCAGGTGGCGAACGTGTCGTAGCTGTCGCTGTAGTAGTACGTGCCGTCGCCGTAGCCGTCGAAGAAGATGCGCCAGCCGCCGTTGTCGAGCTGCACCAGTGCAGGGCCCTCGCGGTAGCTGCCCCAGCCTGCCCAGTCGCCGGTGCGGCGGATGGTGTACGGGCCGGTGAGGCTGGAAGCCGTGGCGTACTCGATGTACTTGGTCGTCTCGTTCTTCGGGAAGGCGTGGTAGGTCGAGCCGATCCGCACGATGAACGTGTCGATGTGGTTGGCGCCGATGCCGGACAGGGGGACGGGTGAAGTCCAGGCGGTGAGCGCGGAGTTGGCGGATCGGAGACGGTACGGGGTGAAGATCCACTCGTCGTTGGTGGTGGAGCAGGACACGATGACGTTCACGCTGCCGTCGCTGTCGACGAACCACTCGGGCGCCCAGGCGCGCGACAGGTTGGCGATCGGGACCGGGTAGTCGTACAGGAACGTCCAGTTGACCCGGTCGGAGCTGCGGGCGAAGCCGATGGTGGTGCTGGTGTCCTGCCATGTGTGCGTGGTGTAGGTGATGTAGTAGTAGCCGTCGGTGTGCCGGAAGATCGCGGCGTCGCGGATCCGGTCGGCGGGCGGGGTGTAGGCCGAGGACTTCAGCAGCCGGAAGTCGGTGGCGTCGTCGGACTGATAGACGTTCACGGTCCCGTCGTTGCTGTTGAGGAACGGGACGATGGTGTAGCGGGTGGCGGAGCCGCTGGGGGGCGCGGCGGCCTCGGCGGTGCCGAGCATGCCGGGCAGTTCGCCCAGGACGAGCGCCGAGGCGGGCAGGGCGGCCAGCGTGCGCAGCAGGGTGCGGCGGGACGGCGTGGCGGGGGGACGTGGGGTCATGTGCGGCTCTCCTCCGACCCGGGATTCGATATACCGAACACAGTTCGGAAAGTCGGTCAGAAGGTAGGGGTGAGGTCGCAGCGCGTCAATGGTTCGCGCACGATGGAACGAGGCTTGTGGGATTGGTGTGGCGTACAGGTGAACCGGCTTTCTTTTCGGGCGCGTTCCCCCGGAAGCCCTCCTGACGTTACCGTTCGGTAGACAACACGTTCCGGAGGTGTCCCGCATGACGCTCGACCGTTCCGCCGGCCTGGCGGAAACCGCCCGCGCGCTGGCCGACGGAAAAGTGACGTCCGGCGCCCTCGTCGAGACGGCCCTGGCCCGTATCGAGGCGACGCAGGACACCCTCAACGCCTTCCGGATCGTGCGCGCCCAGGCGGCGCTCGCCGAGGCCGAGGCCGCCGACCGGGAACTGGCTGCCGGGGTGCGCCGTCCGCTGCTCGGAGTGCCCGTCGCCGTCAAGGACGACATGGACGTGGCCGGCGAGCCCACCGCGTTCGGCTGCCGGGGCGGGTTCCCGCCGGTCGCCGAGGACGGTGAAGCGGTACGGCGACTGCGCGCGGCCGGCGCGGTGATCGTCGGCAAGACGAACACCTGCGAACTCGGGCAGTGGCCCTTCACCGAGGGGCCCGCGTTCGGCGCGACCCGCAATCCGTGGAGCACGGACCACACGCCGGGCGGCTCCTCCGGCGGTTCGGCGGCCGCGGTCGCGGCGGGCCTGGTGCCGGCCGCGCTCGGCTCGGACGGCGCCGGGTCGGTGCGCATCCCGGCGTCCTGGACCCATCTGATCGGCATCAAGCCGCAGCGCGGGCGCATCTCCACCTGGCCGCGCGGCGAGTCGTTCCAGGGCATCACGGTCAACGGCACCCTGGCCCGCACGGTCACGGACGCGGCCCTGCTGCTGGACTCGGCCAGCGGCAACCACGAACACGACCCGCACTGCCCGCCGGTGCTCGACGTGTCCGAGGCGGTGGGCCGCGACCCCGGCCGGCTGCGCATCGCCCTCTCCCTGAAGCCGCCGTTCACCGCACTGCCCGCCCGGCTGCACCCGGAGATCCGCGCCCGGGTCGTCGAACTCGCCGAGCGGCTCGCCGCGTTGGGGCACACGGTCGAGGAGGCCGATCCGCCGTACGGCCAGATCGGGCTGACCTTCGTCCCGCGCGCCACGGTCGGGGTCGCCGAGCGGGTCCGCGAGGCGCCCGACCTCGCGCTCCTGGACCCGCGCACGCGTGAAGCGGCGCGGCTCGGGAGGCTGCTCGGCGGGGCCCCGCTGCGGGCAGCCCGGCGTGCCGAGGCGGCCCTGCACCGCCGTATCGGCGGATTCTTCTCGTCGTACGACGTGGTCCTCGCGCCGACGACGGCCGCTCCCCCGCCGCGGATCGGCGCCATGCTGAAGCTCGGCGGTCTCGCCACCGACCGGGCCATGATCGCCGCCTGCCCCTACGCCTGGCCGTGGAACGTGCTGGGCTGGCCCGGCGTCAATGTCCCGGCCGGTTTCGTCACCGGTGGTCTGCCGGTCGGGGCGCAGCTGCTGGGTCCCGCGCACAGCGAGCCGCTGCTCGTCTCTCTCGCCGCACAGCTGGAGGCCGACCTGCGCTGGCACGAGCTGCGCCCGCCCGAGCAGCTTGCCTCGGAGTCCCCTGCAGCATAGGGGTTTTCGCCGCCCGCTAACGTGACCCCCGTGACTGCCTTCACGGATGAGAACGTCCCCGGCCGCTTCGGCCCGACCGCGACCATCGAGGCCGACCCGCGTGAGGTCGGCCGGGTGCGCACGGAGTACTCGCCCGCGCACGACGGCGACCCCGATCCGGGGGAGATCGTCTGGACGTGGGTGCCGTTCGAGGAGAACGACGGGCGGGGCAAGGACCGCCCGGTGCTGGTCGTGGCGCGGGAGGCGGCGGGTACGTTTCTCGCCGTGCAGTTGTCCAGCAAGCGGCACGACGGCGACCGGGAGTGGGTGCCGATCGGCAACGGGCCGTGGGACCGGTCGGGCCGGGACTCATGGGTGGACGTGGACCGGGTGCTGCGGCTGCACGAGCAGGGCATGCGGCGGGAGGCGTGCGCGCTGGACCGGATGCGGTTCAACCTGGTGCGCCACCGGTTGCGGGAGCGCTACGGCTGGAGCTGAACCGGGCTAGGGCCTGTCCGGCGGATCATGCCGCAGACGCGGGGGCTGGTGCGCCCATCTGCCGCGTTGTCGTCACTCGCCGACGCTCCGCGTCGACTCCCTCCTCCGCCTTGCAGCTGGACGCACCAGCCCCCGCTCACCTGCGCCGATCAGTCACCGCCGCTTCCCTGCAGCCTGATCCGCCGGACAGGCCCTAGGCGGGAACGCCCGTACGAAGGCCTCGCGGACCACCGCACCGGGCGTACGGTCCAGCACCCCGAACACCACATGCTCGAACCTGGCCGCGAACCGCCCGCCGGGGCCCAGCAGCTGCCGGAAGGCGCCGGCGACCTGCGCCGGGTCGTTCTGGAAGACTCCGCAGCCCCAGGCGCCCAGCACCAGCCGCCGATAGCCGTGGTGGGCGGCCGTCTCCAGGACGCGTTCGGCCCGCACGGCCAGGGCGTGCGGCAGTTCGGCCGTGCGCTGCGGTGCCGTGCGGCGCACCACCCCGGCGTTCGGGGCGGCGGCGGTCAGGAACCCGGCGGTGTACGGCTCGTCCAGCAGCCGACCGCGGTCGTCGCGGAAGACGGGCACGGCGGGTGAGTGGATGACACGGTCCGTGTAGAACGGGTCTCGGTGGGTGCGGTGGTGGTCGTAGAACTCCGGGGCTCGCAGCAGGCATGTGTACAGGGCGGAGGCGCGGCACAGGGCCTCCTCCTGGGCCTGGGCGCCGTTGAGGAAGCCACCGCCCGGGTTGCGGGCCGAGGCGAAGTTCAGGACGGCAGCCGGACCGATCCGGCGGGCGGCCTCCAGGCTGCTCTCGCCCGTGACCTCGAAGAACGTGTCCACCGCGGGCGCGGGTGGCACCGGCACCGGTTCCGGACCGTGCATCCGCGTCCCCGCTCGCGCGGCGTCCACGGCGGCGGCCACGGACACCGTGCGCCCGTCGGACGCCCGATAGGCCCCCGCGGCCACGATCTGCTCGGTCTCCCGCGCGATGCCGCGCAGCCGCGCGCTCACAGCACAACCCCCGTGTGCGCCACGAGCGCGCGCTGCGCTGCCTCCCCCGTCGTGCTCATGAACGCATCGTGAGCGATGCTGGTCATGCGGCGCAACAGAGTTTTCCCTGCCCCCCAACGAGAGGTGACCGACCCCTTACGCCTCGCGGCGCACTCTTGTGCGAAGCGACGAGAGGGTCTTGGGTGGGACGAGTGTGCCGGTCCGACTTGCGTTCCTCCGGACCGGCGGCATGGTGGAATCTCAGGAGGATCCCGACATGTCAGACTCAGTCAGTGGCTGTACGGAGCCACGTCCCGCCGTCACCGAAGCGGAGGTTGAGGCGCTGGTCCGTGGTATCTGCTTCAAGACCGGCCCGCCCCGCGCCCTCGGTGTCGAAGTGGAATGGCTCGTCCAAGAGCTGCACAAACCGCAGCTCCCCGTCACACCCGAACGACTCGAAGCGGCCTACGCCGCACTGAGCACCGTCCCACTGCGGTCCGTGCTCACCGTCGAACCCGGCGGCCAGCTGGAGCTCAGCTCGCCGCCCGCCGCCTCCCTGATGGAGTGCATCGGCACCGTCTCCGCCGACCTGGATGCCGTCCGCGCGACCCTGCGCGAGCACGATCTCGGCCTCCTCGGCATCGGCCACGACCCATGGCACGCTCCCCGCCGCTATCTGCGCGAGCCGCGCTACGACGCGATGGAGGCCTGTCTCGACCGCACCGGCCCGGCCGGCCGCGCCATGATGTGCACCTCGGCCTCCATCCAGGTGTGCCTGGACGCCGGCTTCGAGGAGCCCGGCCCGCTCGGCCATGTGCGGCGTTGGTGGCTGGCGCACCACCTGGGCGCGGTCCTGCTCGCCGCCTTCGCCAACTCCCCGCTGGCCGGGCACCGGCCCACCGGCTGGCTGTCCACCCGTCAGCTGCGGTGGATCCAGATCGGCGCAGGCCGGGCGGGTGCGCCCGCGCTGGACGTCGATCCGCGCGGCGCCTGGGCACATCATGTGCTGGACGCACCGGTGATGTGCGTACGGCGGGACGGCGGCCCGTGGGATGTGCCCGAGGGGCTGACCTTCCGGGAGTGGACCAGATCGGGGTCGCCCAGACCTCCGACCCGGGACGACCTCGGATACCACATGACCACGCTGTTCCCGCCGGTCAGACCGCGCGGCCATCTCGAGCTACGGATGATCGACGCGCAGCCCGGCGACGACGGGTGGATCGTTCCGCTCGCCGTGACCGCGGCGCTGTTCGACGACCCGGAGGCCGCCGAGACCGCCTACCGCGCGGTGAAACCCTTGGCGGAGCGGGCCATGTCCCTGCCGGCGCCGCACAATCCGCTGTGGCTGGACGCGGCCCGGTACGGGCTCGCCGACCGGGAGTTGCACGAGGTGGCCGTCGTCTGTTTCGCGGCGGCGCTGCGGGCGCTGCCCCGGCTCGGCGCCGGCACCGAGGTCACCGACGCCGTGGCGACGTATCAGGACCGCTATGTCAACAGGGGCCGCTGCCCCGCCGACGATCTGCTGGACCGGCTGCGCGGTACGGACCTCCCCCGGTCCCGGCCTCGCTCGACCGGGGGGATCCCCACCCCGCACGGGAAGGACTTCCGCACATGACCGACCCCGCCCTCGACACCGAGACCGACACGGATACGGACACCGAGATCGACATCGAAGCCTTCCGGGAGCGCGCGCTGACCTCGCTCACCACCGCACGGGAGCGCACCACGCTTCTGACCAGCTGTGTCGAGGAGCCCGACCTGACGGCCCAGCACTCGCCGCTGATGTCCCCGCTGGTGTGGGATCTCGCGCACATCGGCAACCAGGAGGAGCTGTGGCTGCTGCGGGCGGTCGCCGGGCAGGAGGCGATACGGCCCGAGATCGACAACCTCTACGACGCCTTCGAGCATCCGCGCGCCGAACGGCCCTCGCTGCCGCTGCTGCCGCCCGCCGAGGCCCGCCGGTACGCAGCCGAGGTGCGCGGGCGTGCCCTGGACGTGCTGGACGGCACCGCGTTCCACGGGACGCGTCTGACGGAAGCAGGTTTCGCCTTCGGAATGATCGCGCAGCACGAACAGCAGCACGACGAAACCATGCTGATCACCCATCAGCTCCGCAGGGGCCCGCAGGCGCTGCACGCCCCCGATCCGGAGCCCGCCCCGCTGTTCACCGGGCCCGCCGAAGTCCTGGTACCCGGCGGCCCGTTCACCATGGGCACCTCCACCGAGCCATGGGCACTGGACAACGAACGGCCTGCGCACCGGCGCGAGGTGCCGCCGTTCTACATCGACACGACCCCGGTGACGAACGCGGCCTACCAGGCGTTCATCGAGGACGGCGGCTACGACGACCCGCGCTGGTGGGCGGCGGACGGCTGGGCGCACATCCGCCGCCACTCCATCCACGCCCCGGCGTTCTGGCGCCGCGACGGCGGGCAGTGGCTGCGCCGCCGCTTCGGCGTCACCGAGGTGGTGCCGCCCGACGAGCCGGTGCTGCACGTGTGCTGGTACGAGGCGGACGCCTATGCCCGCTGGGCCGGGCGCCGGCTGCCCACCGAGGCCGAGTGGGAGAAGGCCGCCCGCCACGACCCGGCGACCGGCCGCTCGACCCGCTACCCGTGGGGCGACGCCGACCCGGCGCCCGAGCACGCCAACCTCGGCCAGCGGCATCTGCGCCCGGCGCCCGGCGGGAGCTACCCCGCCGGGGCATCGCCCCTGGGCGTACGGCAGTTGATCGGCGACGTGTGGGAGTGGACGGCGAGCGACTTCCTGCCGTATCCGGGGTTCACGGCATTCCCGTACAAGGAGTACTCGGAGGTGTTCTTCGGACCCGAGTACAAGGTGCTGCGCGGCGGTTCGTTCGCGGTGGACCCGGTGGCCTGCCGGGGCACGTTCCGCAACTGGGACTATCCGATCCGGCGGCAGATCTTCTCCGGATTCCGCACGGCCCGCTCGGGGGACGTCTGATGTGCCGTCACCTGGCGTATGTGGGCCCCGAGGAACCACTCGGCCGGCTCCTGGTGGACCCGGCTCACGGCCTGTACCGGCAGTCCTGGGCTCCCCGGCGGCAGCGGTACGGAACGGTCAACGCCGATGGTTTCGGGGTCGGTTGGTACGCCGAGGGGGACCCGGTGCCGGCCCGGTACCGGCGGGCCGGGCCTATCTGGGCGGACCTGTCCTTCGCCGACCTGGCGCGGGTCGTACGGTCCGGCGCGCTGCTCGCCGCCGTGCGGGACGCGACGCTGGCGGGTGCCGACGCGGAGGCCGCCGCGGCGCCGTTCGCCGCGGGGTCCTGGCTGTTCAGCCACAACGGCGCCGTCACGGGCTGGCCCCACTCGCTCGCCCCTCTCACCGGGGGCCTGTCCCCAGTGGACCTGCTGTCCCTGGAGGCCCGTAACGACTCCGCGCTCGTCTGGGCCCTCGTGCTCGCCCGGCTGCGTGCCGGTGACGACATGGGCCGGGCGCTGGCCGACACCGTCCCGGAGGTCGCCGCGGCGGCCCCCGGCTCCCGGCTCAACCTGCTGCTCACCGACGGCGTGTCCATCGCCGCCACCACCTGGGGCGACACCCTCTGGTATCTCGCCCGGCCCGACGGCGGCACCGTCGTGGCCTCCGAACCGTACGACGACGATCCGCGCTGGCAGGAGGTCCCCGACCGCACCCTGCTCGCGGCGAGCCGCACCGAGGTGCAGCTCACCCCGCTCAAGGAGCCGAGCGACGCCTCGGCGGACGCACCACCGAAGGAGCCCCGCACGTGAGTCCGTTCCTTCTCACCCGCACCCTGCCCGAGGACGCCACGGACGCGGCACTGCGCGCCGACGTCCAGCAGGGACTGACCAGCACGCCCAAGACACTGCCGCCGAAGTGGTTCTACGACGCCCACGGCAGCGACCTGTTCGAGCAGATCACCGAACTGCCCGAGTACTACCCGACGCGCGCCGAACGGGAGATCCTCATCGCCCGCTCCGCCGAGATCGCCGCGGCGACCCACGCCCGCACCCTCGTCGAACTGGGCTCCGGCTCCTCCGACAAGACCCGCCACCTGATCGACGCGCTGACCGGGCTGCACACCTACGTCCCGGTCGACGTGAGCGAGAGCGCCCTCACCCAGGCCGGGCAGGCGCTCGTCGCGGAGCGGCCCGGCCTGAGCGTGCACGCGC
>NZ_JBQQCE010000265.1:0-13224 GCF_052245645.1 Streptomyces sp. KR55
CTCAAACACCGGACGGGCTGGATTTGCTGGACGCGGCTGAGAAGTCACCGGGCGCGGCTCCACTGTCGCCGGGCGCTCCTCCCCCGCCCGGTACACCGCCAGGATCTCGTTCGTCGACGTGTCCCGCACCGCGTTGAACCAGCGGCGGCAGCCCGCCGCGTGGCTCCAGCGCTCGGCGAAGGGGCCCTTCGGGTTGTCGCGGAAGAACAGGTACCGGGCCCACTCCTCGTCGCTGAGGGACGCCGGGTCCTCCGGATACGGCACGTGGGCCTGGCCGCCGTAGTGGAACTCGGCCTCGTCGCGGGGCCCGCACCACGGGCAGGGGATGAGCAGCATGGATCGGCTCCCTAGTGGGCCACCGCGGCCGCGCCGTGCTCGTCGACGAGCGCGCCGGTGGTGAAACGGTCGAGCGAGAAGGGGGCGTTGAGGGCGTGCGGGGTGTCGTGGGCGATGGTGTGGGCGTAGACCCAGCCGACGCCCGGGGTGGCCTTGAAGCCGCCCGTTCCCCAGCCGCAGTTGAGGTAGAGGTTGTCGACGGGGGTGAGCCCGATGATCGGCGAGGCGTCGGGGCTGACGTCCACGATGCCGCCCCAGGTGCGCAGGACGTGGGCGCGGGCGAAGACGGGGAACAGCTCCAGGGCCGCCGACATCTGCTCTTCGATGATGTGGAAGGCGCCGCGCTGGGTGTAGGAGTTGTAGGCGTCGATGCCCGCACCCATGACCAGCTCGCCCTTGTGGGCCTGGCTGACGTACACGTGGACCGCGTTGGACATGACGACGGTCGGGTGCACGGGCTCCAGCAGCTCCGACACGAGCGCCTGCAACGGGTGGCTCTGGAGGGGGAGTTCGATGCCCGCCATCGCGGCGAGGACCGAGGTGTGGCCCGCCGAGCAGAGCGCCACCTTACCGGCGGCGATGGGGCCGAGGTTGGTCTGGACTCCGACCACTCGGTTGCCGACCACGTCCAGGCCGGTGACCTCGCAGTTCTGGATGATGTCGATGCCTGCGGCGTCCGCGGAGCGGGCCAGGCCCCAGGCCACGTAGTCGTGCTTGGCGATGCCGGCGCGCGGCTGGTAGGTGGCGCCCAGGACCGGGTAGCGCACGTCCGGGGAGATGTTCACGATCGGGCAGACTTCCTTGACGCCGTCCGCGTCGAGCCACTCCGCGTCCACGCCGTTGAGGCGGTTCGCCTCCACGCGGCGCACACTGTCGCGGACGTCCTGCAGGCTGTGCGCGAGGTTCAGCACGCCACGCTGGGAGAAGAGGATCGGGTAGTCGAGCTCCTCCGCCAGTCCCTCCCACAGCTTGAGCGCGTGCTCGTAGATGCCGGCGCTCTCGTCCCACAGGTAGTTGGAGCGGATGATCGTGGTGTTGCGGGCCATGTTGCCGCCCGCGAGCCAGCCCTTCTCCAGCACGGCGACGTTCGTGATGCCGTGGTTCTTCGCCAGGTAGTGGGCGGTGGCCAGGCCGTGACCGCCACCGCCGACGATCACTACGTCGTACGACCGCTTGGGCTCGGGCGTACGCCACAGCCAGTCGGGGTGGTCGGGGAGGTCGGCGCCGGGGGTGCGGGGGCTCATCGGACGTCTCCGTCTTCTGAAAGGTCTTCTGAAAGGTGCGGATACTGCGGGTACTTGGGGACTGGAGCGTTCATGCGGCGGTGGCGTTCCTCTCGGCGGCCTCGACGACGTTGGCGAGCAGCATGGCCCGCGTCATGGGTCCCACGCCCCCGGGCATGGGGGCGAGCCATCCGGCGACCTGGGCGGCGTCCGGGTGCACATCGCCGGCCAGCCCCTGGTCGGTGCGGGTGATGCCTACGTCCAGGACCGCCGCGCCGGGGCGCAGCATGTCCTTGGTGACCAGGCCGGGTGAGCCGGCGGCCGCGATGACGATGTCGGCCTCGCGTACGTGCCAGGCCAGGCCCTTGGTGCCGGTGTGGCACAGAGTCACGGTGGCGTTCTCGGAGCGGCGGGTGAGGAGGAGGCCGATGGGGCGACCGACCGTGATGCCCCGGCCGATCACGCACACCCGCGCTCCGGCGAGGGGCACGTCGTGGCGGCGGAGCAGTTCGACGATGCCGCGCGGGGTGCACGGCAGCGGGGCCTCGACGCCCAGGACGAGCCGGCCGAGGCTGACGGGGTGCAGGCCGTCGGCGTCCTTGGCCGGGTCCATGCGTTCCAGTACGGCGTTGGCGTCCAGGTGGCGCGGCAGCGGAAGCTGGACGATATAGCCGGTGCAGGCCGGGTCGGCGTTGAGCTCGTCGATGACGTCCTCGACCTGCTGTTGCGACGCGTCGGCGGGCAGGTCCCGGCGGATGGACGCGATGCCCACCTGGGCGCAGTCGCGGTGCTTTCCGGCGACGTAGGCGTGACTGCCCGGGTCGTCGCCGACCAGCACGGTGCCCAGGCCCGGCGGGCGGCCGACGGTGGCCGTCAACTTGGCTACGCGCTCCCCGAGTTCGCGGCGGATGTCGGCGGCGGTCGCCTTGCCGTCGAGCAGCTGTGCGTTCACCGGCGGTGTTCCTTCCCTCGGAGTCGACTCTGGGTGTCAGCCACGGAGGCGGGACATAGTGGGGTCGAACAGGGGCTCCTCGGCGACGACCGCCTCGACGCGCTGGTCGAAGTAGCCGATGTGCACGGTCGTGCCGGGGGCGGTGAGCTCGGCCGGGAGCCAGGCGTAGGCGATGCCCTTGCCGATCGTGTAGCCATAGGCGGCGCTGGTGACGTAGCCGACCGCACGGTCCCCGTCGTACACCGGCTCCTTGCCCATGACCACCGACCGCGGGTCGTCGATGGTGAGGCAGGTCAGCTTGCGCCGCACGTTTTCCTTACGGCGCTCCAGGGCGGCCTTGCCGATGAAGTCGTCCTTGTCGAGCTTGACGGCGAAGCCGACGCCGGCCTCGTAGGGGTCGTGCTCGTAGGTCATGTCGGTGCCGAAGGAGCGGTAGCCCTTCTCCAGCCGGAGGCTGTTGAAGGCGCCGCGGCCGGCGATGACGCCGCCGAGGGGCTCGGCCGCCTGCCACAGGGTGTCCCACAGCTTCAGGCCCTGGTCGGCGGTGGTGTAGAGCTCCCAGCCGAGCTCACCGACGTAACTCAGGCGCATTGCGGTGACGGGCACCGAGCCGATGTAGGCGCGCTTGGCGCGGAAGTACTTCAGGCCGTCGCTGGAGAAGTCCTCGTCCGTCAGGGGTTGCAGGACCTTGCGGGCGAGCGGGCCCCACAGGCCGATGCAGCAGGTGCCGGGGGTGATGTCACGTACCTGGACCGTGCCGTCGGCGGGGAGGTGGCGGGTGAACCAGTCGAGGTCCAGGTTGCCGTTGGCGCCGACCTGGAAGAGGTCGCGGGCCAGGCGGGCGACGGTGATGTCGCTGCGGATGCCGCCGTCGTGGTCGAGGAGCAGGGTGTAGGTGACCGAGCCGACGGACTTGGCGACCTTGCCGGTGCACAGGCGCTCCAGGAAGGCGGAGGCGCCTGGGCCGCTCACCTCCAGGCGCTTGAGGGCCGTCATGTCGTACATCGCGACGGTCTCGCGGGTGACCTGCGCCTCGGCGCCGACGATGGGCGACCAGTACTGGGCTGCCCAGTCGTTGGGGGTGGGAATGCTGCGGCCTTCGACCAGGGACGCGTTGGCCTCGTACCACTGCGGGCGCTCCCAGCCGTTCGCCTCCAGGAAGAAGGCGCCCAGCTCCTGCTGGCGGGCGTGGAAGGGGCTGGTGCGGATCGGGCGCGGGTCACCCGAGGGCTGGAGAGGGTGGAGGATGTCGTAGACCTCGACGAAGTTCTGGCAGTCGCGGGCCAGGACGTACTCCGGGGACAGCTGATGCGGCTCGAAGCGGTTGACGTCGCACTCGTGCAGGTCGAAGGACGAGCAGTGGCCGTCGACCAGCCATTCGGCCATCGCCCGCCCCACGCCCGCGGAGTGGGTGACCCACACGGCCTCGGCGACCCAGAAGCCCTTGACGTCCGGGGACTCGCCGAGGAGCGGGAAGTTGTCGGTGGTGAAGGAGAACAGGCCGTTGATGCCCTCCTCGACTTTCGCTTCCTTGGTCGCGGGGAGCAGGGACTGGGTCTCGGTCCAGGCGTCCTCGAAGTCCTCCTCGGTGAACTTCAGGACCGACGGCATCTGGTCGGCCTCGTCCACGGAGAGGATGTCGTCGGCGGAGATCGGCATCGCGCGGTGGCCGTAGTAGCCGATGCCCAGGCCGTCGAAGCGGTCGCGGTAGTAGAGGTCGGCGTCCTGGTGGCGCAGGATCGGGCGGACCGCTTCCTCGGTCTGGCCGGCCAGGGCCGGGACGGGGCCGGTCCAGGCCAGCTGGTGGGCGAGCGGCGTGAGCGGCAGGTTCATGCCGACCATGCGGGCGATCTTCGGGCCCCAGATGCCGGCGCAGCACACGACGATGTCGGCGGGGATCTCGCCCTGGTCGGTCAGGACGCCGGTCACCTCGCCGTCGGCCCGCAGTACGTCGAGGACCTCGTGGCGGGCCAGGAAGCGCACGCCGCGCTCGGTGGCCCGGCGGATCTGCGCCTCGACGGCGAGGACGGCCTTGGCGAGGCCGTCCGTCGGGACGAGGAGGCCGCCGAGGACCTTGTCGCGGTTGACCAGCGGGTGCTGCTCGACGCACTCGTCGGGAGTCAGGATCCGTGACTCGATGCCCCAGGCGGAGATCCAGCCGTGGCGGCGGTGCAGTTCCGCGAGACGCTCGGGGGTGGTCGCCACTTCCAGCCCGCCGACCTGCAGGAAGCAGGGCTTGCCGTCGACGTCGAGAAAGCAGAACTTCTCGACGGTGTAGCGGGCCAGCTCGGTCATGGTCTTGGAGGAGTTCGTCTGGAAGACCAGGCCCGGGGCGTGCGAGGTGGAGCCCCCGGTGGCGGGGAGCGGGCCCTGGTCGACCACGGTCACTTCGGTCCAGCCTCGCGCGGAGATCTCGTCCGCGAGTGCCGCGCCAACGACGCCCGCTCCGATGATGACCACTCGCGGTCCCGCCATCGCCGCACCTCCGGTTTGATAACCAGTCGAGCCGATCCGGTTGCTGTCTACGCAACTTGATTCAGGTTGCGCAACTCAATGTGCCTTCCGTGCAGGTGGGTGTCAAGGGGTCCGCGACCTCGGAAAACCGGCCGGAACACGGCAATGCCCGGTGGGCGGTGCGCACCCCGCGCGCACCGCCCACCGGGCATGTTCCGACCGGCTTCCGACTCCCGGCTTCCGGCGCTACTTGAGCCAGGCGTCCACCTTGTCGCGGTTGGCCTCGACCCATTTCTTCGCCGCCGCCTCGGGGGTCATCTTGTCCACCGCGATGTACTTCGCCACGACGTTCTGGTCGTCGTTCGTCCAGGTGAAGTTCTTCACCAGGTCATAGGCCGGGCTGCCCGACTTGGCGAACTTCGCGCTGACGATCTTGTCCAGCTTGTACACGGGGTAGTCGCAGTCGACCTTCTCGGCGTCGGCGTCGCAGCCCGCCTTGTACTCGGGCAGCTTGACCTTCACCAGCCGTACCTCGGACATGAACCACTGCGGCTCGTAGAAGTAGCCGATCACCCATTCCTTGTCCTTCTCCGCCTTGCGGAAGGCCTGGATGAGGGCGGTCTCGCTGCCCGCGTACACCACCTTGTAGTCCAGCTTCAGGTTCTTCACCAGGGCCTCGTCGTTGGTGACGAACGACGGGTCACCGTCGAGGAGTTGCCCCTTGCCGCCGGACTCGGACGTCTTGAACTCGGCCGCGTACTTGTTGAGGTTGTTCCAGTCGAGGATGTCCGGGTGCGCCTTGGCCAGCCACGGCGGCACGTACCAGCCGATGAGGCCTTCATTGCCGGTCGGGCCGGCATCGACGGCGGTCTTCTGGTCGGTGATGTACTTCTTCTTCAGGTCGTCGTGGCCCCAGTTCTCGACGACGGCGTCGACCTCGCCCGTCCCGAAGCCCTGCCAGGCGATCTCTTCCTTCAGGTCCTTCTTGGTGACCTTGCAGCCGAGGTCGTTCTCGGCGACGTAGGCGATGACGGCCGCGTTGGCCTCGTACCCCACCCACGGGTTGACCGCGAGGTTGAAGGTGCCGCACTTGCCGGAGCTGCCCGAGCCGCCGGCGTCCGATGAGCTGTCACCGACCTTCGCGCCGCCGCAGGCGGTGAGGGTGAGGCCGAGGACCGCTATGCCCGCCGCGCCGACTCTCCACTGTCTTGCTTGCCTTGCCATGGTCAGTTGCTCCTTACGCGCTGGTACGCCGCGCCGCTGCCTGAGTGATCCGGTCGAACATGACTCCGAGAAGGACGATGGCCAGCCCCGCGGCGAGCCCCTTCCCGTACAGCTGTCCCTGCGAGAAGCCGGCCACGACGTCGTAACCGAGGGCGCCCGCCCCCACCAGGCCGCCCACCACAACCATCGACAGCACATAGATCAGGCCCTGGTTGGTCGCGAGAGTCAGGGCGCCGCGTGCCATCGGCAGTTGGACCTTGGTGATGATCTGCCAGGTGTTGCACCCGGCGGAGGTGGCCGCCTCCACGGTGGTGGCGGGCACGTTCCGTACCCCGTCCGCGATGATCTTCATGGCGACGGGAGCCGCGTAGACGACGGCGGCGACGATCGCGGTGAAGCGGGTCGCGCCGAACAGCGCGAGGAACGGCACGAGATAGACGAACGGCGGCATGACCTGCGCCGCGTCCAGGCTGGGGCGCAGCAGCCGGTCCACCAGCGCGCTGCGTCCCATCCACACTCCGAAGACGACGCCGAGCAGCATGACGAGCGCCGTGGCGACGAGGGTCGACGCCAGCGTCGTCATGCTGTCCGACCACACCCCGGTGCCGACCAGCAGGCCCACGCACACAGCCGTGGTGATGCCGGCACGCCAGCCGCCGAGCACGACGGCGAGCGCGATCAGGGCCGCCCCGACGAGCCACCACGGGGAGTCGGTGAGCAGAGCCTGGAACGGGTTGAGCAGACCGTTGGTGATGACGTCCCGGAAGGCGTTGGTGATGCCCGAGAGGTTGTCCTGCACCCAGGTGGTCACGCTGTCCGCCGTGCGCGAGATGGTGCTGCCGGTGCCCCCCTCGCCGGGGAACTCCGCCGCCCACAGATAGGTGTGGGACAGATGGACCAGAACCGCCGTGACCGCCGCACCTGCCGCCAGCAGCGGACGTCGCCACGCCAGGAAGCGGTTCTTCGAACGCCGGGCCGCCTCCTCGCGTGCGCTCGCCGCCGTGGTGACCCGGTCCAGCACGATGGCCATGACCACGATGGCCAGACCCGCGTTGAAGGCCGTGCCGACGTCGAGCGTCTGGAGTGCCTGGATGACGGTCTTGCCGAGCCCTGGCGCGTCGATGAGGGCGGCGATCGTCACCATGGCCAGGGCGGCCATGATGGTCTGGTTGACGCCCATCACCACGGTCCGCTTGGACATCGGCAGCAGGACCTTCATCAGAGCCTGCCGTCGGGTGGCGCCCAGCGAGTCGGCCGCCTCGACCGTGGTGCTCGGTACGGAACGGATGGCGTGCGCGGTGATGCGGATCGCGGGCGGCGCCGCGTAGATCAGCGTGGCGATGGTGGCGGAGGCCGGGCCGATGAGGAAGAACAGGGTCAGCGGAGCCAGGTAGACGAAGGTCGGCATCGTCTGCATGAAGTCCAGGAAGGGCGTGATGATCCGGTTGAACCGGTCGGACAGCCCCGCCCACACGCCCAACGGGATCGCGAACAGCAGCGCCACGAACACGGCGGAGAGGGTGAGCGCCAGGGTGTCCATGCTCTCCTGCCACAGGCCCTGCAAGCCCAGGAAGGTGAAGCCGGCCACCGCCAGCAGCGCGACCCTCCAGTTGCCCACGGCCCAGGAGACATAGCCCGCGATGCCGACGACACCGAGCCACCCGATCTGCGGGACGGGCCGGTCGGCGGAGGGCTGCGAGATCAGCTCCTGCACGAAGGTCACCAGGGTGTCGATGACCAGGCGGATCTCGTTGAAGAAGTACAGGAAGAGCGGGTTGGAGTTGCGGTTCGCGCCGATCGAGTCGTTGACGTCGTTGAACCACCGGTGCAGATCGGTCAGGTCCGCCGCGGCCAGGGCCAGGGTCTGCTTTCCGCGCAGCACAAGGAACAGCACCAGCCAGACGACGAGGATCGCCGCCACCACCATGGACCGGCTGACCTTGCGCACGCTCTCGGCGGGAGCGGCCTGCTCCACGGCCTGAGTCTTCTCCGGTTTCTCTGTTTTCTCCACGGCGACGGTCATCACGCGCCGCCTTCCTGCCCGGCGACCACCGCGAGGATCTCCTCGTCGCCGACGATGCCGAGCAGCTTGCCGTTCTCGACGACCTTGACCGGCTTGTCGGCCGCGAGCACCGCCCGGGTGGCCTCCTTCACCACGACGTCCGGGCCCAGCTCGGGACCGTCCAGTTCGTCACCGTCCTCCGGCGGGCGCATGATCCACCGCAGAGTGAGCACGTCGCCGCGAGGCACGTCCTTCACGAACTCGCGCACGTAGTCGTCCGCCGGGGCGCCCACCAGCTCGTCGCCGGTGCCGCACTGGACCATCTTGCCGTCGCGCATGATCAGGATGCGGTCGCCCAGCTTGAGGGCCTCGGAGAGGTCGTGGGTGATGAACACCATCGTCTTGCCGACCTCGTGGTGCAGGCGGATGACCTCGTTCTGCATGTCACGCCGGATCAGCGGGTCGAGGGCCGAGAACGGCTCGTCGAAGAAGAGCACGTCCGGATCACCGGCCAGCGCACGGGCCAGACCAACGCGCTGCTGCATACCGCCGGACAGCTGGTCGGGGTAGGAGTTCTCATAGCCCGCGAGGCCGACCAGCTCGACGACCTCCTGGGCCCGCCTGGTGCGCTCGGCCTTGCCCATGCCGCGGATCTCCAGACCGAACGCCACGTTGTCGACGACGCGGCGGTGGGGCAGTAGACCGAAGTGCTGGAACACCATGGAGAACTTCCGGCGCCGCAGGTCGCGCAGGCGCTTGTCGTCCGCCTCGCGGATGTCCTCGCCCTCGAAGACGACCTCACCGGCGGTGGGTTCGATCAGCCGGGTCAGACATCGCACCAGCGTGGACTTGCCGGAACCGGACAGACCCATGACGACGAAGACCTCGCCGGGCGAGACGTCGAAGTGGACGTCGCGTACGGCGGCGGTGCATCCGGTGCGGTCCATGAGCTCGCGGCGGGTGAGCCCGCACAGCTCCTCGGAGTCCGGGACCTGGTCGGCCTTCGGCCCGAACACCTTCCACAGCCTGCGCACGGATATGACCGGGGTGGAGCCCGAGTCCTGGGACGTGCCGCGCCGCTGCGGCACCTCGGTCTGTGTGGTCACGTTCGACCTTCTTTCGGCGTTCAGCCGCGGAACCAGTGCTGCGGCCGGGGTTGGATGTTCTGCCAGATGTGTTTGGGCTCTCGGTACTCGTTCAGACCGGTCGGTCCCAGCTCCCGGCCCACGCCCGAGTGCCCGAAGCCACCCCATTCCGCTTGCGGCACATAGGGGTGGTAGTCGTTGATCCACACCGTGCCGTGGCGCAGCCGCCGGGCGACCCGCTGGGCCTTGCCGGCGTCTTGCGTCCAGACGGCTCCGGCGAGTCCGTACTCGGTGTCGTTGGCGATGTGTACGGCGTCGTCCTCGTCGGTGAAGCGCTCCACGGTGAGCACGGGCCCGAAGGACTCCTCGTGCACCACGCGCATGTCCTGCCGGCACTCGTCGAGCACGGTGGGCAGGTAGTAGTGGCCGTTCGCCAGCGCGGCGTCGTCGGGCCGTGCGCCGCCGCAGCGCAGTACGGCGCCCTCGGCGAGGCCGGCCGCGACGTACGCCTCGACCTTCTCCCGGTGCTGTGCGGAGATCAGCGCTCCGGTCTCGGCCTCGGGGTCGAAGGGTCCGCCGAGGCGGATCTGCCGGGCTCGGCGGACGACCTCGTCGACGAAGCGGTCGTGCAGCGAGTCCTCGACGATCAGCCGTGCACCGGCCGAGCAGACCTGCCCCGAGTGCAGGAAGACGGCCGTGAGGGCGAAGTCCACGGCCGTCTCGAAGTCGGCGTCGGCGAAAACGACGTTCGGGTTCTTGCCGCCGAGCTCCAGCGCGATCTTCTTCACGGTCGCGGCGGCGGTGGCCATGATGCGCTTGCCCGTCTCCAGGCCTCCGGTGAAGGAGACCATGTCCACGGCCGGGTCCTCGGAGAGTGGCGCGCCCACCTCGGGCCCGGTACCCAGGACGAGGTTCGCGGCGCCGGCCGGAAGCCCTGCCTCCTCCAGTGCCTTCATCAGCAGGATCGAGGTGGAGGGGGTGAGCTCGCTGGGCTTGAGGACGATCGTGTTGCCGGCGAGGAGTGCGGGAGCTACCTTCCAACTCGACTGCAACAGCGGGTAGTTCCAAGGAGTGATCAGTCCGCACACGCCAACCGGCTCGTACACCACGCGACTTACGGCGTCATCGCGGCCGGTGTCGATGACGCGGCCAGCGCCGGTGCCTCCGAGGCCGCCGTAGTAGCGGAAGCAGGAGACGACATCGGCGATGTCGTACTCGCTCTCCACCAGCCGCTTGCCGGTGTCCAGGGACTCCGCGCGGGCGAATTCCTTGGCGTCGCGCTCGATGAGGTCGGCGGTGCGCAGCAGCAGCGCGCCGCGCTCCCGATCGGAGGTGCTCGGCCAGGGCCCCTCGTCGAAGGCGCGGCGGGCCGCGGCGATCGCCGCCTCGGTGTCGGGGCGTGTCGCTTCCGAGACGGTCGCCGCGAGCGTGCCGTCAGCGGGACATCGGATGTCCCGGTGCCCACCGGCCACCGGGTCCCGCCATTCGCCATCCACATACAGGTCTGCCACGCGCCGAGCCTTTCAACCGAAATTCGTTGCGCATCGTGCACCCAATTGCTCGTGGTGGAACACCCTGGCGAACGCCCAGGCAGACGTCAAGAGGTTGGCCGATGACGATTTGGCCATGCGATCACTTACCCGGCCACCCTTGACCGCAAGCAACGCCGAGCCGACCATGTTGCGTATCGCTCACCATGTTGTGCAATACGCACCGACGGAGGCCGACGTGTCCCCAAAGTTCCCTCGACCGCAACCTGGCCGTGAGTACGTTCTCACCCTCTCCTGTCCGGACAGCGCCGGACTGGTCCACGCCGTGAGCGGCTTTCTCGTCAGGAACTCCGGCAACATCCTGGAAAGCCAGCAGTTCGACGATCGGCTCCAGGGCCGTTTCTTCATGAGGGTCCACTTCGATGTTTCCGATCCAAACGCCGAGCTGGAACAACTGCGTTACCGGTTCGGTCCCGTGGCCCAGGCCTACGGCATCTCCTGGACCCTGAGCGACGCGGCCACGCCGACCCGGACGCTGATCATGGTGTCCAAGTTCGGCCACTGCCTGAACGACCTGCTCTTCCGCCGGCGCACCGGCGCCCTCAACATCGAGATCCCCGCGATCGTGTCCAACCACCGGGACTTCGAGGGACTCGCGGAGACGTACGGCATCCCCTTCCACCACATCCCGGTGACCAAGGAGACCAAGGCGGACGCCGAGGCGCGGCTGCTGGAGCTCGTGCGTGAGCTGGACATCGACCTGGTGGTGCTGGCCCGCTACATGCAGATCCTCTCCGACGACCTGTGCAAGGAGCTGGAGGGCCGCGCCATCAATATCCACCACTCCTTCCTCCCCAGTTTCAAGGGCGCGCGCCCCTACGAGCAGGCCTACGCGCGCGGAGTGAAGCTCGTCGGCGCGACGGCGCACTATGTGACGCCGGACCTGGACGAGGGCCAGATCATCGAGCAGGACGTGGTCAGGGTGGACCACTCGCTCGACCCCGGCGAGCTGGTCACGGTCGGGCGGGACGTGGAGGCACAGGTGCTCGCGCACGCGGTGAAGTGGCACAGCGAGAGCCGCGTGATGGTGGACGGCAACCGCACGGTGGTCTTCCGCTGAACCGCAGCCACAGGGGGCGGGACCGGATTCCGGTGCCGCCCTCTTCGTATACGGACCCGGGCGCGCCGCCCCCGGTCACAACGGCTGCTGGAGGAACGCGATGAGCGCGGCTGTGAGTTCCGCGGGGGCGTCCTCCTGGACGAGGTGGCCGGCGCCGGCGATCGGTTCGAATCGCGCGCCGGGGATGAGAGCGGCGAGCTCGCGCCCCTTCGCCACCGGGATCCAGGTGTCGTCCTCACCCCAGCAGACGAGCGTGGGGATGCCGATCCCGGTGTACCGGCCCTGGATCTCGTCGGTGTAACTCTGGTCGGACTGGACGATCTGCCGGTAGAAGGCCGCTTGGCCGGGGCCGTCCAGCCAGGGCTCGACGAGCCGGTCGAGGACCGCGTGATGCAGGCCGGGGCTGCTGGCGGAACTGACGTACTCGCGCACCAGGGCGGCGTGGAGCGCCGGCGGTAACTGTGCGAAGACGTCGGAGTGCTCGCCGACGAGCCGGAAGAAGGGGGACCCCCACGGTGCCAGCGCGACCGGATCGACCAGGGCGAGGGCCCGGTAGCGGGCACCGTGCAGCAGGTGCGCCCGCAGGGCGACGGCACCGCCGAAGTCATGGGTGACCACGAGCGGTTCTTCCAGGCCCCAGTGGCTCAGGAGTTCGGTGAAGACGCGGCCCTGGGCGGCCAGGGACACATCCTGGCCCGCGGCCTTCTCGGAGGTTCCGTAGCCGGGCATGTCCCAGACGAACACCTGATGGTGGCGGGTGAGCGAGCGGGCGACGGCACGCCAGACGTACGAGGAGAAGGGGGTGCCGTGCAGAAGGACGACCGGCGGTCGGCCGGGTTGCCCCAGCCGGTCCCAACGGACGTCACCTGATGTGCTGGTAAAGGTTCGGGTCAGCTGCCAATCAGTGTCGGTTGCCATCCTTCTCCTGGTTCAGCCGCCCAGCCGGTCCAGCAGCGCGCGGCGCCACCGTTCCGTTTCGGCGATCTGGTTGAACGTGAACAGGTGCAGACCGGCCACCCCCGCCGAGGGTGCGGTGAGGGCCTCCTCCGTGCGGGACAGCAGCCTCTCGGGTGCATACCCTCCGGGGGCCGCGAAACGCAGAAACCACGAGGCGTGCTTCGTCAGGAAGCGCGTCGACTCCCCCACCCCGGTCTTCGTGGCCATCGCCAGCAGCTTCGCCCGCTGTACGGGCCCCGCGATGCCCACATGGACCGGCAGGGTGACGTCCCGGCGCCGTATACGAACGATCCACTCCCCCAGCACCCGCGGGTCGAAGCAGAGGTTGCCCACGATGTACGTGGCGTGCTCGCGCTTGTCCCACATCGCCTGGATGGTGAC